>SLKB01000114.1 GCA_007134805.1 Paracoccaceae bacterium | reverse complement strand
TCAACACCCATGAAGCGTGATTTTTCCCATTTGCCGGCGTGGGTCGAGGCGTTGGCCTCGGGGATCTGGCGCGCCACGGCCATCATCAGCGAGAC
Organism: Paracoccaceae bacterium; assembly: GCA_007134805.1. Taxonomy (GTDB): domain Bacteria; phylum Pseudomonadota; class Alphaproteobacteria; order Rhodobacterales; family Rhodobacteraceae; genus Roseinatronobacter. The sequence goes on along the minus strand of SLKB01000114.1, from coordinate 8,945 downwards.
GGCGTGTTCGGCGGTGGTTACCGAATTGCCAAAGGGCGTGTTCATCACGATCACGCCCCGTTTCGAGGCGGCTGGAATATCGACATTGTCGACACCGATCCCGGCACGCCCGACGACCTTGAGATTGGTCGCCGCCGCGAGGACCTTTTCGGTCACCTTGGTGGCCGAACGGATCGCAAGTCCGTCATACTCGCCAATGACCTGCAGCAGCTTGTCCTTGTCCTTGCCGATCGAAGGGTCGAAGGTGACGTCGATGCCGCGATCGCGGAAGATCTGGACGGCAGTTTCCGAGAGTTTGTCGGATACGAGAACCTTGGGTGCCATACGCGTGGCTCCTTGTTTGATTTCAAGATGATGAAGATGGATGGCGGGCGGAGCCCGCCGTCGCATCACGCGTTGGCATCGGCCGGGAGTGCTGCAACTTCGCTGTGATACGCCCAGTCGATCCAGGGCAACAGCGCTTCGATGTCAGAGGTCTCGACCGTCGCGCCGCACCAGATCCGCAACCCCGGCGGGGCGTCGCGATAGGCGCCGATGTCATGCGCCACGCCTTCCTCATCGAGACGTTTGGCCACCGCTTTCGCGAAGCCGCCTCCATCCGTGATCTGCGGGTCGGTGAATTTCAGGCAGACCGACGTGGTCGAGGCCGTCGCCGGGTCCTCAGCCAGGTTCGCGATCCAGTCCCGCGCGGCGCAGAACTCGGCGATCGCATTGGCGTTCGCTTCACTGCGCGCGATCAATGCGGACAAGCCGCCGATCTGTCGTGCCCATTCCAGCGCCACGAGATAATCCTCGACCACGAGCATGGAAGGCGTGTTGATCGTCTCGCCCTCGAAGATCCCCTCGATCAGCTTGCCGCCCTTGGTCATGCGGAAGATCTTGGGCAGCGGCCAAGACGGCGTGTAGCTTTCGAGCCGCGCGACCGCGCGCGGCGACAGGATGATCACACCATGTGCAGCCTCGCCCCCCATGACCTTCTGCCAGGAAAAGGTCGTTACATCGAGCTTCTCCCAGGGCAGATCCATCGCGAAGGCAGCAGAGGTCGCATCGCAGATCGTGAGCCCGTCGCGGTCGGCCGGGATCATCGCGCCATGCGGCATCCGGACACCCGAGGTCGTGCCGTTCCAGGTGAAGACGACATCACTGTCGTAGTCGATCGCGGCCATGTCGACGATCTGGCCGTACTCGGCCGTCTTCACCTCGGCGTCGAGCTTCAATTGCTTGACCGCATCGGTGACCCAGCCTGCGCCGAAACTCTCCCAGGCGACCATGGTGACCTTGCGCGCACCAAGCAGCGACCACATCGCCATTTCGACCGCGCCCGTATCCGAGGCGGGAACGATGCCGATGCGGTAGTCATGCGGCACGCCGAGGATGTCGCGCGTGCTCTCTATCGCCGCTTTCAGTTTGGTCTTGCCGATCGCTGCCCGATGCGAGCGGCCCAGCGGCGCGTCCGCCAGAAGATTGAGAGAGAATGTGGGGATCTTGGCGCAGGGGCCAGAAGAGAAGCGCGGATTTGCCGGGCGCTTGGCCGGTTTTGCAGTCACGGTCATGATATCCTTCCAGATAATCGCCCTTCGTTGGGGAAGGGTGTCCCGCCTGTGCAAATACGGTGTCAACCGGGGTGGCACAAGTGGGAAAATTTGACTATTGCGCGCCAATCGGACGCTCTCTGCCAAAGATCGGACTTCGCCTGCTCATGTATGTCGCGACCCTCCTGACAAGCCCGTCAAAGCCGACGCTCCAGGCCAGCCTCGTCGAATCGCTTCGGAACGCATGGGGCGGAGGCGTGGGCGAATGGCTCAACCCTGAGATCGCGGCGGAATTCCCGCTCGAGACATGGCCCGACAACCTCTGGCAGGTCTGGGACGAGCTTCAGGCGATGGGGATCGATCTGGCAGTGCAGGAGGCCAGGGGCCGGCGCAAGCATATGCTGCTGGCCGACATGGACAGCACCATGATCGAGCAGGAATGCATCGATGAACTGGCCGATATCGCCGGGATCGGTGCGCATGTGGCCGCAATCACGGCCCGCGCGATGAATGGCGAGCTGAATTTCGAGGACGCGCTGCGCGCGCGGGTGGCGCTGCTCAAGGGGCTCGACGCGGGCGTGATCGAGCAGGTCATCGCATCGCGCATCAGCTTTACGCCCGGCGGCGACGCGTTGATCGCGACGATGAAAGCGCATGGGGCTTATGCGGCGCTTGTCTCGGGCGGGTTCACGGCCTTCACGGCGCATGTCGCGCAGACGCTGGGCTTCGATGAGCACCGTGCCAATACGCTCGAACTCGATGGCAACGCGCTGGCGGGACGGGTCGCAGAGCCGATCCTCGGCCGCGATGCGAAGGTGGCGGCACTCCATGAGATCACCGCGCAGCTGGGGCTTGCAAAGACCGATGTCATCGCGGTCGGCGACGGTGCGAACGACCTGGGCATGCTCAAGGCCGCCGGTGCGGGAGTGGCCCTGCACGCCAAGCCGGTGGTCGCGGCAGAGTGCGACCTGCGTATCAACCATGGCGATTTGACAGCATTGCTGTATCTTCAGGGCTACAGGGTCGATGATTTCGTGACCGACCGATAATTGCCGGCGCAGACAGCTGCGCCCAAACGCCAGGGGAGCCTCGCATGCCGATCAAGAACCGTTTCGCCGAAATGTTGCCGGAAATCACTGCCTGGCGCCAGGATTTCCACGCCCATCCCGAAATCCTGTTCGACTGCCACCGCACCGCCGGGATTGTCGCGGACAAGCTGCGCACGTTCGGCTGCGATGAGATCGTCGAGGGCATCGGGCGCACCGGGGTCGTGGGGGTGATCCGCGGCAAGGCGACTGGCTCGGGGCGCGTGGTGGGTCTGCGCGCGGATATGGACGCGCTACCCATCCATGAAGCGACGGGCGCTCCTCATGCCTCCAAGGAGGCCGGCAAGATGCATGCCTGCGGCCATGACGGGCACACGGCGATGTTGCTCGGTGCTGCGAAATACCTCGCCGAGACGCGTAATTTCGATGGCACGGTCGTGGTGATCTTCCAACCCGCCGAAGAAGGCGGCGGCGGCGGCGACGAGATGTGCAAGGACGGCATGATGGCGCGTTTCGGCATCCAGGAGGTCTACGGGATGCATAACTGGCCAGGCAATCCGGTTGGCGAATTCGCCATCCGTGAAGGTGCGTTCTTTGCAGCCACCGACCAGTTCGAAATCGCGGTCGAGGGCCGCGGCGGGCATGCAGCGAAGCCCCATCACTGCATCGACACGACCGTGGTGGCGGCGCATCTGGTGGTGGCGCTTCAGACGATCGTCAGCCGCAATGTCGATCCGACGCAAGAGGCCGTCGTCTCGGTGACATCCTTTGTGACTGAATCGCAGGCATTCAATGTGATCCCGCAACACGTCACGCTGCGCGGCACGATCCGGACCCTCTCGCCCGAGACCCGCGAGCTTGCCGAGCAACGGCTCAAGGCCATCGCCGAGCACACGGCCGCCGCCTTTGATGCCACGGCGCGGGTCGATTTCCGCAGGGGCTATCCGGTGATGATCAATTCCGACACGGAAACGGACCATGCCCGCGAAGCGGCCCGCCGCGTCGCGGGAAGCTGCGCGTCAGCCCCGCTCGTGATGGGGGGCGAGGATTTTGCCTATATGCTTCAGGAACGTCCGGGCGCCTATATCCTGATCGGGAATGGCGATACTGCGGATGTCCACCATCCGAAATACGATTTCAATGACGCGGCCATCCCTGCCGGCTGTTCATTCTGGGTCGAACTGGCCGAACAGCGCCTCGCGGCAAGCTGATCCGAAGGTGCGAGCGTAGGCAGAAGCCCCGCATCAGCGCGAGGCTTCTGGCCATGCGGGCGCGATTACGGGCAGGCCGCCTCATAGTAGGTGCCATCGCCGCGCGCATAGGCGCAGCGACCCGTCTGGGTGTTCTGCGCAAGCAGCGTCCCGGCCGCAGCCCCGGCAACAGTGCCGATGATGCTCCAGTTGGTGTTTGCCCCGAACAGGTTGGCCACTGCGAGACCCCCTGCGGCGCCTGTTACCCCACCCACGACACTGCGCTCCGTGTCGGTCAACTGGCAGCCAGCCAGGGCGAGGGCGGCCACCAAAAACGTGGCGGGGATGAGCTTTTTCATTGGTTTCCTCCGGTTCGAGACACGAATTCTCAAAGCTCGACCCTATCAGAAAAAAGCCCGGTGTCACGCCTGCCGCAACCGGATCAGCCAGAATTTACCGCATGCGCGATGGCGCAATGCTTTTCGCTGATGGAGGCCGCTACACCATGAACAGGTCGAGCGTCAGCGCTGTCGGGGTCACTTCAACGGCAAACCTGCTGTCCTGATCGCGCGCCTCTTCAATGGCCAGCCCGAACTGGATCCGCGCCGAGGTCAACTCGCCCGGATGCTCCCCGGTCGTCAGCGCGTCCCACAACCCGTCGTCATGCTTGATCCGATCCGCAAGCCCGGCAAGCCTCAGACCTGACGGATTGTCGCTTACAGTGATCTCTCCGCCCCAGGGAAGCGCGGTTTCGACGCACATCAGCGCGAGGAAGGCCAGCTTGACCTGGCGCCGCGTCAACTCGCGCGAACTTGCCCAGGAGAGGTGATGGCGCTGTGCGGCATTCACGCTGCCCAGTATCGAGAGGATTTCCGAGCGCGACATCATCTGGCCGTCACCCACTGTCCCGAAGGCCACGCGGTAAAGGCGCAACCGACTGTTCGCCATCTCGATGCTCTGCGAGATCATCTCCATTTCGGGGCTGGTCTGCTCCTGGGAAAGCTGCAACAACTCCAGACCGTTTCCGATCGCACCCATCGGGCTGATGAGATCATGACAGATCCGCGAGGCAACCATTGCGCGCAAATCATGCTCGCCCAGGAGGGTTTGATCACCTTGTGATATCTGGGTATCCATATTCTTATGACTCATCTTGTTCTCACGCCCGGTATGCTCGTTCGTCACCCACACCACCCGGATTGGGGTGTGGGGCAGGTCCAGTCCCGGATCGGCGATATAGTGACAATCAACTTCGCTGATGCAGGTAAACAGGTTTTAAATGGCAAGGAGATTCCTCTCACTCTTGTATTTCCCGAACGAGGTTAGATCTCTCAACCCTTGCGTGTATACAACCTAGAAGAGCAAAACAAGAGTGGATCTTGCAACCGGCCGCAATATGGTGCCAATCGACGGCTGACGTAGCGTAAGGATGGATCAAAAGCAGCTATGGGAATTTCGGATATGCCGCGTCAGCCACCGCTGATCGTGCGCTTGGCGCGGGATGCGCTGGACGAACAGGCCGTCCAGCGCCTGCGATACCAGATATTCGTGACCGAGATGGGAGGCGATGGCGCAGACGTCGATCACGCGGCGGGGCTCGAGCGGGATCCCTTCGATGCGCTCTGCGATCATCTCCTGCTGATCGATCCGCGGCTCGCGCACGGGCGCCATGTGGTGGGAACCTATCGCCTGCTGCCGGGCGCACGGCTTGCGCATGGCCAGCCCTTCTACTGCGACAGCGAGTTCGATCTCACCCCCTTGCGCAGCAGCGGAAGGCGGCTTCTGGAACTTGGCCGGTCCTGTGTCGCCCCGGCCTATCGCGGCGGGTTGGGCATGTGGCAGATCTGGCAGGGCATCGCCTCTTACGTGCAGGACCATGACATCGAGATCCTCTTTGGCGCGGCAAGTTTTCCGGGCACGACCCTCGCCGACTGGAGGCCGCAACTCGCGTGGCTCCATCATCACCATCTCGCGCCGCCGCAACTTAGGGTCCGGCCGCATAAGCCGGTCCCGCTGGATCTGCCAGCGGCCGAAACGCTGGAACGGCGCCCCGTACTTGCGCGGATGCCAAGCCTTATCCAGGCCTATCTCCGCCTTGGAGGCGTGATCGGAAACGGCGTCTTCGTCGACCATGACTTCGGCACCATCGATGTCTGCGTGATCCTCGATACCGATGCCTTGCACGCGTCCGCCCGGGCGATGGCGACGCGTGGCAATCGCTGAGGCTCGCGGACGTGACCTGGTATTCACCCGATCCCCCGCCAGAGCTTTCGATTGCGCGCGCGCGCTGGCCGCGCGTTATCTGGCGCCTGACGGTTCTGGCGCCGCTCATCTATGGCGGCTTGGCCCTGCATCTGCTGCTGCGCCTGCCAGAGCGCGCCTTCTGCGGGCTCCGCCGGCCGGTCACACCCTGGATCACGCAAGCGGTCTGTCTGGGAGCAGTGCGGGTCCTCGGCCTGCGCCTGCATGTCGGCGGCACGCCGATGCAGGGGCGGGGCGCGCTTGTGGCGAATCATGCTTCATGGCTCGACATCTTCGTGCTGAACGCAGCCGACCGTGTCTATTTCGTGTCAAAGGACGATGTCGCGAGCTGGCCGGGGATCGGCTGGCTTGCATGGGCGACCGGGACCGTCTTCATCCGCCGTCATCGGCACGACGCCCTGCAGCAGCGCGAGATCTTCGAGACGCGATTGCGCCTAGGGCACAGGCTTCTGTTCTTTCCCGAGGGCACGAGTTCAGACGGGCTGCGGGTGCTGGATTTCAAATCAACCCTCTTCGCCGCCTTCTTCGCGGACAGCCTGAAGAATGACCTGCGCCTGCAACCGGTGAGCCTGCGCTACTGCCCGCCTGCAGGGGCAGATCCGCGCCTCTATGGCTGGTGGGGCGACATGGACTTCGCGCGCCATTTGCTGTTCATCCTGTCCCAGCCCGCGAGCGGCGAGGTTCGGGTGCTCTTTCACACGCCCATTCCAGTGACCGCGACAAGGGATCGCAAGGCTCTGGCGCGGCATTGTGAACGGGCGGTGCGCGCAGGATTCGAGGAAAGCCCCGCGCCTAGCCGCGCAGCGGTGCCGTCAGCTGCGCAAGCGCGCTGACCGGATCGTCACTGCGCCACATCTCTTCGCCGATGGCGAAGAAATCCGTCACCGGCGCGAGCGTGCCGATCAACTCGCGGGTCAAGGCCCCTTCGGCCACGACCGGCAATTCGATCATCGCGGACCACCATTCGAACAGATCCGCCGGCGCGCGCGTCCCGTCACCCAAGCCAGTTTCGCCAACCGGGCCGAAGCTGACGTAATCGGCGCCAGCCTCGCCCGCGCCCATCCCGTCATGGCGCGACACGCCACAAAAGGCCCCGATGATCGGATCCTGGCCGAGATCCGCGCGCAGCTTGCGGACGGGTTTCGACAGATCGCTCAGGTGCACCCCGTCAAGGCCCAGCTTTTCAACCATCAGGACATGGTCTGAAATCACGATCGGGATGTCGCGGGCATGCGCGATCTCGCGCAATATGTCGCCCGTGCGCTGGATATCCTCTGCCACGCGCGACGCGAGCGAAAGACGCACACAGGCAATCGCCTGCGCATCAAGCACGCGGGCGAGCCGGTCCGGAAACTCGGCCAGATCAACCACCGGAGGGGTGACGAGATAAAGCTGCGGGATGTCTCGGCTCATGGGGCCTCGGCTTGCTCGAACATGGCCTCTTATCCTGCGCCCGCGCAGGTGACAAGCGGGCCCCGCTTGCAGCTTTGCGCGCATGCCGCTAAGCGGGATTTCCTGCCCCATGTGCCCGTGACCCCAGCAATGACCGCGCTTGACGATCAAATCTTCGACGCGCCCACCCCGGTGATGGTGCTCGTGCGCCCGCAAATGGCCGAGAATATCGGAGCGGCGGCGCGCGCGATGCTGAATTTCGGCTGTGCCAGGATGCGGCTTGTCGCCCCGCGCGATGGCTGGCCCAACCCCAAGGCGGTCGCGATGGCCTCTGGTGCGTCGCCGGTGCTGGACCGGGCGGGACTGTTCGAGAACGTGCCCGCTGCCATTGCCGATTGCGATTACATCTTCGCCACCACCGCGCGCGGACGTGGGCTCACCAAGCTGGTGCTGACGCCTGAACACGCCATGACACAGGCGCGCGCCATGATCGCAGCCGGCAAGCGCGTCGCGATCCTCTTCGGGCCAGAGCGCGCGGGGCTAGAGAACGACGATATCGCCCGCGCCAATGCGATCGTCACCATCCCCGTGAATCCCGCCTTCTATTCGCTGAACCTCGCACAATCAGTGCTGCTTGCCGCTTACGAATTCGCGCGCCAGGGCAGCACCATGCCGCCCGAGGTGATGGCCCTCGCCGGCACCGATCTCGCAAGCGCGATCGAGCGCGAAAAGCTCGGCGATCATGTCGAGGCCGAGTTGGACGCGGCAGGCTTCTTTTTCCCTCAGGCCAGGGCCGCCGGCATGAAGCTCAACCTGCGCAACATGTGGTCGCGCCTGCCGCTGACCCGCGCTGATGTGCAGACCCTTCACGGGATCCTGCGCAAGCTCGCCCGCGCCCGCTGAGGACCTGCGACAGCATGTGGCGCTTGAAGCACCCCGGCGCAGAAGATAGGTTCCTCGCGTCACCCGCAGGAGCACTCCATGGCCAGCAAGCGCGCGATTTTCGAAGAGGTCTCGGACACCGGAAAGGCCAGGGAAGCCCCCAGGGGCGGGCTCATTGACGGCGCGCGCCAATCCTCGCGCGGGTCTATCCGCATCTGGCTGCTGAGCCTCTTCGCGCTCGTCTGCGTGATGATCGTCGTGGGCGGCATGACGCGCCTGACCGACAGCGGGCTCTCGATCACCGAATGGCGCCCGGTTACAGGCGCGATCCCGCCGCTGAGCGCCGAGATGTGGGCCGAGGAATTCGAGAAATACCGCCAGATCGACCAGTATCACTTGATGAACCAGGGCATGACCCTCGACGAATTCAAGGTAATCTACTGGTGGGAATGGGGCCACCGGCAGTTGGGCCGGGTGATCGGGCTTGTCTGGGGGGTGGGGTTTCTATGGTTCTGGATTCGCGGGCGCATTCCGACTGGCTGGACACCGCGCCTTCTGCTGCTGGGCGGGCTTGGCGGGCTGCAGGGGGCGATCGGCTGGTGGATGGTCGCCTCGGGCCTGACCGAGGGGATGGTGGCGGT
>SLKB01000261.1 GCA_007134805.1 Paracoccaceae bacterium | reverse complement strand
GACATCTGGCTGCGCGCGCGGTTGTTGTCGAGCGTCTCACGCAGGAAGCTGTTGGGGTCGATCAGATAGGGCACCATGTTCTCGGCATCCCAGACGAGCCCTTCTTCACCGGCCTCGACGAGCGACGCGCCATAGCGGAAGTCCATCGTGCCTGCCTGACGCCCGACGACGCCGTAGAGGTTGGGCCCGGTACGCACATTGGCGCGCCCTGCCAGCACCTCGCCCTCGGAATCGACAACATTGTGGCAGTTCTGGCACTGGCTGGTAAAGGCGCTTGCACCGGCGTCGATATCGCCTGCGCTCACCTGTATCGCGACCATGGACAGCGCGAAAGCGCTGACGGCGGCGCGGGTCTTGATAGTCATGAAGCTCGTCCTCCCGAAAGGATGTTGTTAATTGCGCTAAGGTGACGCCTGGCGCTGTTTTGTCAAGGCCGCGCGCCCCGCTCAATCGACAGATCCCGAGATGGTGCGCTCAGGCGACCGCGTGGGCGATTGCGCATTGCTTCCACAAATGGCTCAGCGCCTGTACCAGATGGTCGATATCGGCGTCCGAATGCAGTGGTCCGGGGGTGATGCGCAACCGCTCGGTGCCCTTGGGCACTGTCGGGTAGTTGATAGGTTGCACATAGATGCCCCAGTCCCGCATCAGGATGTCCGAGATCATGCGGCATTTGACCGGATCGCCGATCATCACCGGGATAATATGGCTCTCGTTGTCCATATGCGGGATACCCTGGGCATCGAGCGCCGCGCGCAACCGCGCGACCCGCTGGCGCTGGGCCGCGCGTTCGATCTGCGAGCATTTCAGATGCCGGATCGAGGCTGTGGCCGCTGCGGCAACCGCGGGGGGCAGGGCCGTGGTGAAGATGAAGCCCGAGGCAAAGGAGCGGATGAAGTCGCACAGCGCGTGGCTGCCCGTGATATAGCCGCCCATCACCCCGTAGGCCTTGCCGAGCGTCCCCTCGATCAGCGTGATCCGATCGGCAAGGCCACGCTCTTCCGAGATCCCGCCGCCGCGCGGGCCATACATGCCGACCGCGTGGACTTCGTCGAGATAGGTCATCGCGCCATGCGCCTCGGCCACCTCGACGATCTCGCGCATCGGGCAGATATCGCCATCCATGGAATAGACCGACTCGAAGGCCACGATCTTGGGCCGGTCGCCCACGGCCTTCAGCTTGCGGTCCAGATCGCGCCAGTCATTATGTTTCCAGAGCACCTTGTCGGCGCGGGAATGGCGGATCCCCTCGATCATGCTGGCATGGTTCTTCTCATCCGACAGGATCACCGCATTCGGGATACGCGCGCCAAGGGTGGAAAGAGCGGCCCAGTTCGACACATAGCCCGAGGTGAACAGAAGCGCGGCCTCCTTGCGATGCAGATCAGCCAGTTCTTCTTCGAGAATCCTGTGCAGGTAGTTGTTGCCGGAAATATTGCGGGTGCCGCCCGCCCCGGTGCCGCATTTGGTGACGGCATCGACCATGGTCTCGATCACTTCGGCCTTGTGGCCCATGCCGAGATAATCGTTCGAGCACCAAACCGTGACCTCCTGCACCTCGGGGCCATTGAAATGCTTGACCTTCGGGAAGGCGCCGCATTGGCGTTCGACCTCGGCAAAGATGCGGTAATTGCCTTCGGCCTTGAGCGTGTCGAGCGCTGCCTGGAAATGGGTGTCAAAGTCCATTGGGATCCCCTCGGTCAGTTCAGTTCGGTTTTTTGTTTCGTGATGGCCGGCGCCGGCAGGGCCCAGCGCCAGAGCTTGTCGTCGCGCACGCGCCAGACCATGAACCAATGTTCCAGAAGCGCGAGCGCGGTGAGCATGGTGAGCAGCGTGAATCCGATGATGGCCCCTGCATCTGCGGCCTGATGTGCCCGCCAGAGCCGCTCCAGAAAGCAGCCGACCGCCAGCGCGAGCAGCGTGACCGACAGCGGGAAGAAGCCGCTCACGGGCCCCTGGCGGAAGTAGCTTGCCAGATGTGCCAGCGGGCGGGGCAGGAAATCGGTGTTTATGCGGGGCACACCGAGATACAGGTTCAGCTTGGCCGAAATCCGCGCCCCAAAGAGGACAAGGAAGGTCCAGAAGGCGAATGGATTCGCGGCGCCGATCGTGGCCAGCGCGAGCGCTATGAGAATCGCGGCCAGCAGCACTTCATGAAACGCGATGGTGCCGAAGGCGGCGCGGAACCGCTCTGCGCCGCTCAGGCCGCCAGGGCAGGGCCGCGTGTTGGGGCCCGTGATGATGCCCGACAGGAAGGCGAGCTCTGCCCAGCCCCAGAGCGCCAGCGCCGACAGGAAGGCGAACCACACGGCTTGCGGGCTTGCATCCATCAGGGTTGCGTTGACACCGAGAACCCCGGCCGCGAAGACCGGCAGCGAGAGGATCACGGACCAGATATGCTGATCCTGCCCGCCGCGATCGGCGGCATGGACCCGCCATAGCAGGATCCCTGTCGCGAACCACCACAGGAAGAGCGCGGCAAGGGCTGCGATCCAGGGGGTTTCAAACATCAGGCGTCTCCGTCAGGTCAGGCGGACAGGAAGACCGTGCCGGGCGCGCGCCCGGCACGGTGGCGGATCAATAGGCAGGTTCCAGTCGCACCGAGGCGGGGGGCGTACTTTTCTTCACCGGGATCAGATAGAGCCGGGCAAAGCCGAGCCCCGCCTGCGCCGTTGCGGCGAGTTTCGACAGCCGACCGCCAAGCCCACCCGCCTTCTCGGCCTCTTCCATCTTGCGGAAGGCCGACTCGATCCGCTTCAGGGTCGGCAGCCATGCAGGGTGGTCGAGATCCAGCTCCATCGGGAAGACCTGTTTCGAGATCTCGCTTGTCTTGCGGAAGACCTCCTGGTCATACCAGTCGATATCCACGCCGAGCGCCTTGTGGAATTCGGGGCGTGCATGGTCACGCACATACATCGTGGCGAAAACGGCCGTGAGGAAGAACCGGATCCAGAGCTTGTTGACGAAGCTTTCAGTCAGCTTCGGGTCGGTGCGCATCAGCAGCGCGAAGGCCTCGCCATGGCTGAACTCGTCATTGCACCATTCCCTGAACCACTTGAAGATCGGATGGAAGCGCTTGTCGGGGTTCGCCTCGAGATGGCGGTAGATGGTGATGTAACGGGCGTAGCCGATCTTCTCGGAAAGGTATGTGGCGTAGTAGATGAATTTGGGCCGGAAATAGGTGTATTTCTTGGCCTTGGTCAGGAAGCCCAGATTCACTGCCACGCCTGCCTCGCGCAGCGCGTCATTGATGAAGCCTGCATGCCGGGCCTCGTCACGCGACATGTAGCTGAACAACTCGCAGATGTCGGGGTTCTTGCCGCGGCGCTTCATTTCCTTGTAGAGCACGCAGCCCGAGAATTCAGCCGTGCAGGAACTGACCAGAAAGTCGATGAACTCGCGCTTGAGGCCCGGCTCCATCCCTTCCCAGTCGATCTTGTCCCAATCGGCATTCTTCTTGAAATGGCCCTTGTTGGGGTCCGATTTCATCTGCGCGATCAGCGTATCCCACTCTTCGCGCACAGGGCTCACATCGATGCGGTCCATCTCGTCGAAATCGGTCGTGTAGAAGCGCGGCTGCAGAAGCGTGGTTTCCGTGGCCATTGCAGTGGTGTCGAACTTGTCGCCCATTTCTGCGCGCAGTTCGTCATGGGTTGTGGCATGCACGTTCATACGCTCATCTCCTCTGAGAAAGAGAATTCACAGAGTTCCATGAATTCGAAATCGCCTGTCATGCGCGTCCAGAGCCGCTCCAGAGCATTGGCGCGGGTGATGGTGGCGACGCGGTCCTCGGTTATGACCTCGCCCCAGGCGGCCAGCACTGGCGGGCCCTCAACCTGCACCTCGTCGCCCGGATGCACGACCGAGCCATCATTGAACCGCACATGCGCGTGCAGCGCTTCGAAGCGGTGGCTCACTTCGACAGTGCAGGGCACCTTGTCGATCTTTCTCGTAAACAGTGACATTTCATTCCCCTTTGTTTTTTTGGTCGTCTCGTCTGACGTTGGCCGTCAGTCCGTCATCAGCAGCCGTTCGAACGCGGCCTGGTTATCAGAGCCGAACACTGTCAGTTCGACGCGGAAATCGGTGAGCGGATCGATCGCGGCAAGTCGGCCGTTCTCGAACTGCACGATGCGCAGTGGCAGCGTCGGGTCGATCCCGTGGCGCCGGCGCATCGTCTCGAGCCCATTCTGGATCACTGTGACAAACCCGCCATGCGGCATGTCAGCCAGAAGCGCGCCCTCAGCATCGAGGACGGTCACCGCCTGAGCGTCATGGCCGACGAGCCGGATCGTCCATTCCTGCACGATGGGGGCAGGTGTCGGGATCGCCACACGTTCGCGCCCGGTGAGGCTCGCATAGGCCACCAGGATCAGCGATGCGGCTGCTAGCCCGAACATCGCACGCACGAGCGCTGGCGGGATCATGTCATTCTGATCGCGGCGCTTGAAGCCGGGTTTGAACGGGGGTTCCTGGGTTGCGGTCATGGCAGGCCTCATTCAGCGGCGACCAGATCGCCTGCTTGTGCAGGCGTCTGGCGGGTGACAACAGGCTGGGATACGAGCGTCTCGGCTGCATCGGCGAGGACCCGCGCAACGCCCGCCGCATCCGGTATGCAGCGCAGCGCAGGCTTGGTCACGCGGACATGGCCGGGGCGGCAATGCGGCCAGAGGATCAGGTAGGAGAACTTGGTCTCGCCCAGCGTTTCGAGCGCGATGCTTCCGGTGCCGCGCCGGCCCAGCGAGAGATCGGCATTGGCGATCTGGCGGAAGGGCAGGTTGAGCGTCACGGTCAGCGCTGCCCCGATGCGCATGGCCACACGCGCCGTTGTGATCGTGTAGACTGTCGTGCGCGCCTGCACGAGAGCAAGCAGCAGCACGACTGCCGCGCCAAGCCCCCATAGGATCGCATAGGGCAGACCGAAGGCGATGGCGCCCGAGAGCCCGGCGTCGATCGCTCCCACAGACGCGCGCCAGAGCACGATCAGCGCGAAATAGAGGTTGATCCAGCGCAGCTTGTAGGCCTCATTGGCCAGCGCCCAAGTGTCGGGCCGGCCCTGCCAGAGGATCTTTTCATGCTCTGGCGGCCGCTCCGGCAGGCCCTTCACTGGCTCGAAGGCGAAATCATCATGTGACATGGTCCGGTTCCCTTTTTTTATCCAAGCGGTCTCGTTCAGGCCGGCTTGTTCAACTCGTCCGCGAGGATGCGCAGCTTGCTGGCCGAGGTCACGCGGGTTTCGGTACGATAGAGGTATCCGGCCGCGTAATAGGCTGAAATCTTGTCTTCCTCGAGCTTGGTGACCTGCCCGTCCGACTTGATCGTTGGGACCCCTGCGAAGGACGCCGCATCGATCGAGCCCACGACCACCCGGTCGGCCTTGATCTTGGCAAGCGTCATCGGCAGCAGGCGCTTTGACCCATCGTCGAGCGTGATCTCGAGGTAGCGGACAAGCTGTTCAGGCACATCGACCCACATGTCGCTGATTTTGCCAGGGCTCTTCTGGTCATGGCCCATGACCGGCAGCCCGCGCGGGTCGCGCCCGGCGGCCACGGCGAAATCGCCGACCTTGGCCATCGGCTGCAGCTTGGGATGGCCATGGCCGTCGAGTTCCGGCGCGTCCTGGCGCATCGCATAGGAGGCAGGCCCGACGCCGTCCTTCATCGGATCGCCCGTGGGGGCGAAGGGGAAGCCGCCATTCACTGCAGTGCGCGCTAGCGCCAGCTCGCGCGTCTCGCGTACGCCATCGGGGGCCTGCCTTTCGCCAAGGTCATTGGCGAGCTTGAAGGTCTTGGGCTCGGGCACCGACAGCAGCGAACTGGCCGGGCTTCCATCCTCGTTTTCAAGCGGGTAGCCCTCGCGCATGTTCTCGCGCTGGATGTAGTAGATCAGCCCAGCGAAGAAGAGCCAGAAAAGATAGAGCGAGATCAACGCCAGGTCGAAATTGCCGAAGAATATCCATCCGAATGGGGTATCCATGAGTCGTCCTCCGTGAGGTCAGGTTGGGAAATCGGCAAGGCCGATCCGGGAGTTGCGTGGAGCAGGCTCGTCAATGATCCGGGTGCGCACCAGCGGGCCCAGAATGACGAGCGTCAGGAAGAGAAGCCCGATCTCGATGTGGTAGACCACCGAATAGCCAACATCGGGCGTCATCAGGCCGGGGCCGAGATGCCCGGCAGCGGCCAGCGCCTGCACGGCGTCGCGGATGCCGCCGCCCAGGGCCACTGCAAGGCCTGCCGCGCTCGCCTGCGCCGCACCCCAAGCCCCGAGCGCGAGCCCGCCGCCGACGATGCCCCTGCGCGGCATCTCCATTGCAGCCGTCAGCGTGGCCACAGCAAAGAGCCCCATGCCCAGGCCGATGCCACAGGCGCCGGCGAAGAAGAGGCCCGCCGACTGGAGCGGCCCGGCAAAGATAACTGCCGCAAAGGCAAATATGCCGATGAGGATGCCGCGCGCGGCCATGCGGAACTGGTCGATGCCGCCTGCCAGCCAGCGCGCGGCGAGCCAGAAGCCCAGGAGCGCGCCGCACGCCCAGACAGCGGTCAGCGTGGTCGTTGCGGCGACCGACAGACCCAAAACCTGCCCGCCATACGGCTCGAGCAACACATCCTGCATGTTGAACGCCAGACCGCCCACGAAGACCACGGCCAGCAAGCGCCCGGCCTGCCCACCGCTGAGGTAGTCGCGCCACGCTTCGCGGAATTCCGGACGCGGGGCCTCACGCTCCTCGCGGCTCATGGGGCGGACCTTTTCCTGTTTCCAGAGGGCGATCAGGTTCAGCACCAGGGTGGCAACGGCACAGCCCTGCACCACACGGATCAGTTGCAATTCCGAGAAATCGCGCAGCAGGAAGCCGACAACCAGCGCCGAGATCGCCATGCCCGCAAGGAAAGTCACATAAAGAAGTGCCACAACACGCGGCCGTGTTTCGTTATCGGCGCGGTCGGCGGCCAGGGCGATGCCCGCAGTCTGGGTCATGTGCAGCCCGAGCCCGGTCATCAGAAACGCAAGCGCCGCCAGGACCTCGCCCGCGAAGGGGACGTCATGCACATTGTCGCCCGACAGCACGATCAGCGCGAAGGGCATCACCGCAAGCCCGCCGAATTGCCACAGCGAGCCGAACCACAGATAGGGGACGCGCTTCCAGCCGATGGCTGAGCGGTGCGTGTCCGAACGGAAGCCAAGTACGGCACGGAAAGGCGCGATCAGCACCGGAAGCGCGATCATCACTGCAACAAGGCTTGCCGCGAGCGACAACTCCACAATCATCACGCGGTTGAGCGTACCCAGCAGCAGTACTGTCGCGATCCCGACCGAGACCTGAAACAGGCTCAACCGCAGGATCTGGCTCAGCGGCAAGCCCTCCGAGGCCGCATCGGCGAAGGGCAACCATTTCATGCCCAACTGGCGGAATGTGGATTTCGGGATGATCATGACCCCACCTGTAGACATTCGGAAATGTAGAATCCCCGCGCGACGCGCCCGATACGGGCGAGCCCGGGCACATCCAGCCGGCGCCAATCATGCGGCACCATCGTGGGCGAGCGGTCCGCGCGCGGAAAGAGCCGCCCGGCATGCCACATGCCCATCAGCAAGGCAGTGCGCGGGGCGAGTGTGAAGACGACCTGCCTCGCGCGCGCGCGCATCCCGTCGAGCGCGGCTTCCAGATCCGCGCGGCCGTAATAGATCAGACTGTCCATCGCGATCACATGATCGAACTGCCCCAGCCCTGCATCGAGCATGTCGCCGGCGCGAAACGCCACCCGCCCAGAAAGCCCGGCGGGCAGGCGCGCGCGCGCGATGTCGATGAGCTTTGGCGAGATGTCGATCGCGGTCACATCCGCACCGCGCGCGGCCAGCACCGCCGCTGCGGCACCCGTGCCGCAGCCGGCATCGAGCACCCGCGCGCCCTGCAGATCGGCCGGCAGCTGCCCGAGCATCAGCGCGCGCATCTCATCGCGCCCCTCGCGCACGGTCTGGCGAATGCGTGAGACCGGCGCGTCCGAGGTCAGCCGCTCCCACACGCGCGTGGCCGTGCCGTCGAAATAGCCGGCGACCCGGGCGCGGGTTGCGTCATAACTCGTGGAGGGGGCGAGGTCGCGCATCAATCAAACCCCAGCAACTCGAAGATGTCGCGGTCAGGCAGGGGCGCGGGGCTGAAGGCATCCGTGCTGGTATAGAGCGTGTGCGCAAGCCGCATGTATTCGGCGCGGCAGGCCAGCACGTCTTCGTCCGGGTCCATCTCGAACAGGGTCTTCTTCTTCAGACGCGAGCGGCGGATCGCATCGACATCGGGCATATGCCCGATCCGGTTGAACCCGACAGTCTTGCAGAAGCGATCCACCTCGTCCGTGTCGCGTGAGCGGTTGGCGATGCAGCCGGCCAGCCGGACCTTGTAATTGGCTGATTTCGCCTGCACGGCGGCGATGATCCGGTTCATCGCATAGATCGAATCGAAATCATTGGCCGTGACGATCACGGCCTTGTCTGCATGCTGCAGGGGTGCTGCGAACCCGCCGCAAACCACATCGCCCAGCACGTCGAAGATCACCACATCAGTGTCTTCCAGCAGATGATGCTGTTTCAGAAGCTTCACGGTCTGGCCCACGACATAGCCGCCGCAGCCGGTGCCAGCGGGCGGGCCGCCTGCTTCGACACACATGACGCCGCCCCAGCCTTCGGTCACGAAATCCTCGGCGCGCAACTCTTCGGGGTGAAAATCTACCTCCTTGAGGATGTCGATCACAGTCGGCTGCAGCCGCCCGGTGAGCGTGAACGTGCTGTCATGCTTGGGGTCGCAACCGATCTGCAACACGCGCTTGCCCTGCGCGGCGAAGGCCGCCGACAAGTTGGACGAGGTGGTCGATTTCCCGATCCCCCCCTTGCCATAGACCGAGAACACCTTGGCGCCTTCGATCTTTGCCGTGGGGTCCTGATGCACCTGCACCGACCCTTCGCCGTCCTGGCCTTTGAGAACCGGTATCTCGTCTCTGGGGCTCATGCTGTTTTTCCCTTCATCTGGTCAGCGATGCCTGTCCTTTGGCATCTGGGGGGCGTGGGGTGGCTCATTC
>SLKB01000348.1 GCA_007134805.1 Paracoccaceae bacterium | reverse complement strand
CATAATGATTGCAAGCGCTTTAATTCCTTCATCAACTGCTCTGGTCCAGTCAGATGGGTGCTTCAGAAGTTAGGATTCTCCAATTTTTCGGTTCATTCTATTCAATCTGAAATGGGAGTGCATATCGTGGCTGGTCCCGCCCTTTCTGTCTGCAATAGACTGGCTATGGCTCAGGTTGCTCCACGCGCCGTTGGACCTAGCAACTGTCACATCGCAGCCTTCCCGTTCCCATGGGCGTGGCGCAGCGGAGGTTATCTGAATCGGCAACCCGTGTTTTCGGCGACAGCTGGAACGAAGGAGTTTCTGCCTGTCAAATTCGACTGGCCTGACGCGCAACCGTTTGAAGTTGTTCGAAAACCGTGAAACGGGCCTGGTGTAGGGCCGCAACCTTGCCGCCTTGGGGTTGGTAGAACCCGGAAAAGGCAGACATGGTTTTCATCGCCGTCGGAATGTCGGGGTACACACTTGCAGCCACTGCCCCCAGAATTGCAGAACCAAGAAGCACCGGCTCTTCCGTGGAAGGCGCGGCAATCTCGACGCCGGTAGTGTCGGCGAGCAACTGCCGTACCAATCCACTGCGCCCTGCACCGCCACTGATCACGATCCTCTCGGTTGGGGCGCCTGCTTGCGTCTGTGCGGCGATGATCTGGCGCAAGCCGTAGCCGATGCCGCAAATCCCCGCGATGTAGAGTGCTACGAGATTCTCCAGTTCACGATCCATCCCCAAGCCTGCCACAACCGCGCGGGTATGCGGGTCGGCATGGGGCGCACGATTTCCAAGGAATTCGGGGACGACATGAATCCCTTGAGCCAAACGCGCGGCATTTCTGTCACCCTCAAGCATCTGCTCGGACCTTTGGGCGAGCCAATCGGGCAGGGACTGTCCGCTGCTTTCCGCCTGCTTTCGGCTCGCCGCGACATGGGGGTGGAACGCGAGCAGTTGATCGATTGCCACCCCTGCCGCCGATTGCCCGCCCTCATTCAGCCAAGTGCCCGGTACCATTGCCGAGAAATATGGTCCCCAAACCCCGGGCACGAAAACGGGAGTGCGCGTCGTGGTCATGGTGCAGGAAGAGGTGCCGAACACATAGGCAAGATTGGCTTGCGCACCGCCACCGTCCCTGGCACCGACAGAGCCGATCCCGCCTGCATGCGCGTCGATCAGCCCCGCGGCCACTGGCGTCCCCTCACGCAGCCCCAGTTCTGCAGCGGCCGGTGCGGTCAGGCCGTTGCCAAGGGGAGAGCCGACATCAACCACGCGCTCACCGATGCGCGCGAAGTCGTCACCCGCAAGATCGCCCAACCCCGCAGCCTCGAAATAACTCCGATCCCAAGTTCGCTCATGCCCCATATAGGTCCATTTGCAGGTCACGGTGCAGATCGAACGCGCAAGGTCGCTCGTGGCACGCCAGGTCAGAAAATCCACCAGATCCAGGAATTGCCAGGCCTGTTTGTAGACCCCGGGTCGGTTTTCCTTAAGCCACAGCAGCTTGGGCGTCTCCATTTCAGGCGAAATACGCCCTCCCACATAGTCTAGCACGCGGTGCTCGGTCGCGTTGATGCGCTCTGCCTGATCGACAGCCCGGTGATCCATCCAGACAATGACATTGCGTTCCTGATGCGCGGGATCTCCAACAGGCAGCGGCTGCCCGTTCTGGCCCAGGACGACAAGGGAACACGTTGCGTCGAAACCGATACCGCACACCTTGTTCGGGTCGACACCAGAGGCCGCCACCGCGGCTTTCACGCATTCTGATACCGCGCGCCAGATATCGTCGCTGGACTGTTCGACGAAGATGCCGCCTTCCCGATGCACCGAGATTGCTGCGGTCTCTTTGGCAAGCAAGCCTCCATTGAAGGTGAAAACGCCTGCCCGGGCGCTTCCAGTGCCGACATCGACACCGATCAGATAGCCATGGTCGCGCGCGGTGCTGCCTGTCATCCTGTCCTCCCTCTTTCCTTGCCCGGTTACAGATCGACGCTGTTGGGCAAGATCACCATGTCGCGGATCACGACATTCCGCGGGCGCGTCAGCATGAACAGCACCGCCTCGGCGACCTCGCGCGGTTGCATCAGCGAGCCATTTGCCAGTGCCTCGTCCATCTTGGCCTTGGGCCAGTTGTCAATGAGCGCTGTCACCACCGGGCCCGGCAGCACCGCGCCCATTCTGATGCCATATTCGGCCACTTGCCGCCGTGTGCTATGCAGGAACGCCTGCACCGCGAATTTGGACGCTGTGTATACAGGCTCCCAGACTACGGGGACGACCCCGGCCACGGATGACGTGAAAAGGATATCGCCGCGCTTGCGCTCGATCATATAGGGCAGGATGGCCTGAACGCTGCGAAAGGCGGCATTGACGTTGAGGTTCAGGACCTTGTCCCAGACATCCGGATCTCCTTCGGCAGCAGGCCCGCCGATATAGGCGCCTGCATTGGCGTGAAAGATATCCAGTTTCCGGGCAAGCTCCAGAATTCGCGGCAGCATGGCGGATACCGCCGCCCCGTCCAGTAGATCCAGCTCCAGAGCATGGGCTTGTGGCCCAAGCTCATCGCAGAGGGTCGACAGACGGGCACTGTCGCGGTCGATCAGTACGACATCGGCGCCTTCCTCGATCAGGATACGGGCGCACTCCAGACCGATCCCCGATGCCGCGCCAGTGATGGCTGCGACCTGTCCTTGCATGCTCTGTGCCATGATTTCTCCTCCTCACCCGCGTCCGTGGCTTGCCCGGGACTGCCGCGCCATCGAGTCGATGATGACTGCAATCGCCAGAACCCCGCCGGTGATCATGTAGCGCAGTGAAGAACTGAGATTGAGCAGCGTCAGCCCGTTCGAGATCGCCTGAATGACCAGAATGCCGAACAGTGCCGCCCAGGCCGTCCCGCGTCCGCCGAAAAGCGAGGTTCCCCCGATGACCGCCGCAGCAATCGCGTTCAGGTTTACGTCAGCGGTCCCGGCCTGCTGACTGGCCGACGCCAGCCGTGCGGCCCCCAGAATGCCCCCCACGGTCGCGAACATGGAACACAGGACAAAAGCGCTCATGCGGATACGCTCGACATTGATGCCCGCGCGCCGTGCCGCCTCGGGGTTGCCGCCCACAGCATAGACCGACCGGCCCCATTTGGTGCGTTTGAGCGCGTAATGCATGATCATCACGAACAGCACGAAGATTGCGAACATCCACGGAATGCCGCGGCCCTGATTGAGGTAATAAACCGCAAATTGCAGGCCCAGCGTCAGCGTGAAGGCTCGCAGGATCAGCAGGCTGGCGGCTTCGTATGACAGGTTGGCGGCACTGCGCAGCGACATCTTGCGCAACCCGTTGATAATCAGAACCGCACCGGGAAGCAGAGCAAGCAGATGCGAGAACCAGTCCGGCATCACCATCACCTGTCCAAACCGCACCAGTGGTGATGAAAACGGCAGGTTGATGGAACCGGACGGCCCCAGAAGATACAGCTGCGCCCCAAGAAGCGCGAGCAGCCCTGCCAGAGTTGCGACGAAACTCGGCATGCCGAAACGGTTGCGCAGCATTGCATAGACCAGCCCCACTGCGGCACCTGCGGCCAGCGCCCCGGTCACGGCAATGGGCATCGGCAAGCCTGACCGCACCCAAAGCACGCCGATCATAGCTGACGCGAGGCCACTCATCGAGCCGACCGAGAGATCGATTTCGCCCAGCAGCAGCACACAGACCACGCCGAGCGCAATGAAGCCAATGGCAGAGGCGTCGAACAACAGATTGACCAGATTGTTCGGCGCCAGAAACACCGGATTCAGGATGGAAAAGACGATCGAGATCACCAGCAGGCCGACCGCAACGGGCAGCAGCCCGAGTTCTCCGGAGCGTACGCGGTCGATAAAGCCGCGGAGCGCGCCGGACAGACCCTCATCGTGGCGCAAGCGGGTGTCAGACCGGTCAAGCTTTTGCGCGGGTGAATTGCTTTCGGGTAGTGTCATGCGTCAACCCTCCTGGCTGGCGGTCGTCCGCGCGTGCCGGCGCGAGACGGAATTGTCGGTTGCCCCGGTGATGGCGGCGACGAGGTCAGACTGTGACGTGTCGGCATTGAACACCCCGTTGTTGCGCCCCAGCCGCAGCACCACGATCCGGTCGGCCACTGCACGGACATCTTCCATATTGTGCGAAATCAGGATGACCCCGTGCCCGCGGTCGCGCACGCGCTCAATCAGGTTCAGAACCTCGGCGGTCTGGGCCACGCCCAATGCAGCCGTCGGCTCGTCCAGCATGATGATCTTGGGATCGAGCAGAAGCGAACGGGCGATTGCGACAGTCTGGCGCTGCCCGCCCGACAGGGCAGCGATGGGTTCGCGCACCGAAGGAATACGCGCCGACAACTCCTGCAGCAGCGTCCAGGCGCGCACCTCCATCTGGATTTCATCGAGCGCGTAGGGCGAAAGCTCCTGGCCGAGGAACAGGTTGGCGACAACATCAAGGTTCTCGCACAGTGAAAGATCTTGATAAACCGTCGCAATCCCAAGATCGAGGGCGCGGCTGGGAGTGTCGAGAGTGACGTTCTCTCCGCACCATTCGATGGTTCCGGAACTGGGCTGATGAACCCCGGCCAGCACTTTCACAAGGGTCGATTTGCCTGCGCCATTATCGCCCACAAGCGCCACGACCTCGCCCGCGTGCACGTCCAGTTCGATATCGCTCAGCGCCGAGACGGCCCCAAACTGCTTCGAGATACCGCGCAGGCGAAGGATGCATTCCTTTGCATCCGCTGATTTCTGGTTTTCCATTGATCCAACCTTTCCGGTTTCACCGCGCCCCCTGTCTCTCGATCAGGGCGCGGTGGGCCTTCATCAGGCCGGGGTGTCGCGCGCTGCGAAGGCGTCAGTCAACAATCCCCAATTCCCGACATGCCGCCACATATTCCGAGGTGCAGACGGTTTCCGGCTGCTGAATGCCGGCGTCGAAGATCTCTGCCTTGATATTCTCGCGCGTGACAACGGCGGGGACGAAAAGCTGCGACGGCGTGTCGTAAAGCTCGGTCGTGGCCTCGGGGTCTTCACCTTGCAGGAAGGCCACTGCTACCTCGGCGGCAGCGGCCGCGACAATCTCGGACGGCTTGGAAATGGTGTTGTACTGATCGCCAGCTATGATCAGTTGCAGGGCCGCGATGGTGGCGTCATTGCCGGTCACAGGGGGTAGCGGGTCTGCACCTGCGGCCTTGAGTGCGGCAATGGCTCCGCCGCCGGTCCCGTCATTTGCTGCAACGATACCAGTGATCTGATCACCAAAGCGGGTGATTTGCCCGGCTGTCCATTCCTGAGCGCGCGGCGGAGCCCAGTCGGGGGTGTCGAATTCGGCCAGGGTTTCATAATCAGACGCGCGCAATGCACGGTGGATGCCGTCGCGGATCAACCCTGCCGCCGCATCGGTAGGCGATCCGTTGATCTGCAACACGCCAGAACCGGCCGGGATGCCCGAAGCTTCCATATGCTCGACGAGGGACTCGGCGATGGCAAAGCCAATGCCCTCATTGTCGAAGGACACGTAGAAATCAGCAACATTGTCAGGAATGGGGCGGTCATAGGCAATGACGCGCACCCCTTGCGATTGGGCAATCGACACCATCGCCGCGCCTGCCGATGAATCTACAGGGTTCAGAACAATGACCTCAGCCCCTTGCGCGATCACCGAATTAAACTGCTGCTGCTGAAGCGTCGCATCTGCATTGGCGTTTTGATAGATCACAGTGCAATCCGGGCACAGTTCCGACATTGCGGCCACGAAACCGGGATGGTCGTGTTCCTCATAGCGCGTCGACGCCTGATCAGGCATCAGGAAGGCGACAGTTGCATCCGCCTGCGCCAAAGTCGGAGCGGCAGCAAGCAATGCCGCGACGCTGGTTGCGGCAAGTGAAAGCGTCAGATTCTGGGTCATGGTGTTCCTCCTCGTTGTCACCCCTCTATTGGGGTGATGGTGCTCGTCTGTGATTGCTGATGTGACAGACCGGTTGGATGCGCACCTCCTCCCAAAGGTGCGTTAATTTCAATGCTATACCGATTGTGCATCAAAGCTCAATCGATGTAGCAGTATTGATTAGCTTGGGCATCGCTGTCAAGATGGTTTTGATCGAACAGGAGGGCATCCGTGAAACCAGGCTCTGATACGTCACCCGGAACCGCAAATTCCGGAAAGCGAACAACCATTTACGATATCGCCCATTCCGTTGGTACTTCGCCGAGTGCAGTCAGCGCTGTCCTGAACGGAACCTGGCGAAAGCGCCGAATCAGCCAGAAGCTGGCAGACCGGATCAGCGCGGTTGCCCTCGAACAGGGCTATTCGGTGAACCTGCAGGCCAGTGTGCTCCGCCGCGACCGGTCCAACATTATTGGCATGGTCATTCCGAAATATGACAACCGCTACTTCGGGGCCATTGCCGAACAATTCGAGCAAGGCGCACGCCAGCGAGGCTATTTCCCCGTCATCACCTGTACGCAGCGAGACCCGGAGCTGGAATTCGAGGCGGCGCGCATGCTGCTGTCCTATCAGGTCGAGTGCCTCGTTGTTACTGGTGCAACCGATCCGGATCGGATCAGCGATCTGTGCCATGCCGCGGGCGTCAAGGTGGTCAATCTCGACCTTCCCGGTACGAAAGCGCCATCTGTCATCTCGGACAATTTCCAAGGCGCGCTCGACCTTACAAGACTGCTTCTCGATGATCGGGGCAATGTGGCAGGCCGCAGTGAAAGCCTTTATTTCGTGGGTGGCCGAACCAGTGACCACAATACATCCGAGCGGATAAGGGGCTTCTTGCATGCCCACACCGAGAGGGGTTTGACCGTGCCACAGTCACACATTCTTGCCTGCGGGTATGCAGCGCAAAAGGCACATGCGAGCCTCGCCGCATTGGAACACCTGCCTGACGGAATTTTTGTCAACTCCACGATCTCACTGGAAGGAGTGGTCATTTGGCTTTCGGAATTGCCCCCCGAACGCCGGCAGCAGATCCAATATTGCTGCTTCGACTGGGACCCATTTGCAGCGTTGATGCCCAATTGTATCGGAATGGCGCAACAGGATGTTCCGGCGTTGTTGGAGCATGTTTTTTCCTTGATCAAGACCGATCTTTCTTCGGCGGAAATCAAGCATGTTGCATGTAACCTGCGTGGGCGGCAGCCGTCACAACACGCGGGCTACGCGTCATGATTCTGCACGGCATCGTGGTGCATTACGCCTCACGAAGGGCACCCTCGGTTGACAAGCCCGTACTGTCGGTTCGCTCCGCACAGCCCCCGGTCGAAGAGGGCGCCGCGACTGGCCGCTTTCGCAAGATACTGGGTATGCAAAGCTGCGGCAGCGTCAGGCTGCCCGCTGCGATGTTGCACTAGACCGCGCGCGTGTGCCTTCGTCGCGCGGAGTCGTGAGACATTGCTGATCCAGGCAGAACCCGCGAACCTAGGCTTCGGCAGAGACTGGCCGTCGCGCGACGATAAAGGGGTTTTGCGGATATGCACCGAATACCTGTTGCTCGTCGATCTGGAAGCCCGCATCGTGGATCGCCTGGCGAAGCGCGTCTTGAGTAAGCGTACTCGCGACCGGGAACAGCCCGACTGCCCGCAGGATCCGAAACCCGATGCGCAGCCAGGGCTTTACATCGCCAAAGCACCACGTCTTGCTGATCAGTTGTCCGCCGGGGCGCAAACTGTCAAAAATACCTCTCAGCACGCTGGGCAGGTCATCGACCAGGTGCAAGACATTGAAGGCGCAGACCGCGTCATAAGGCCCCCCTGCAAGTGCATCCGCGGCGTCCGTCACTTCGAATCTCACAGTATCGCCAGCAGGTTTGGCGCGCGCGATGCGCACCATCTCTTGTGAAAAATCTGTTGCGATCCATTCGGCGACACCCGGAGCAAGGCGGATCGCCGTGCCGCCAGTGCCGCAGCCGATCTCGAGCACCCTGTCCGAGCAGGACAGACGCGCAGCCGTGGCCTGTAGCATAGCCTCATAGGCAGGCACATCGCTAAGCTGGCGCGCAGCATAGCGACCTGCAATCCGGTTCCAGAACCTGCGGTTTCGATCTTGCGTGATGACTTGGTCCTCCAACCTGCGCGTGAAGCGGCCTGAGCGATCAATAGAACGCAATTTCACGCAGGTCGATCTGGGCGTCGTGGTCGCGCCCGAAGGCGACGATGGCGATTGAGCGCAGGTTGTCGGCCCGCGGGACGCGCCGCAGCAGGTTGCCCGATGCCGTGAAACCCGCGAGCGGTATCCGCACTTCGCGCCAGTCGCCGGTCACGTCGAAAGGAGCCTGATAATACTGCCAAGGCAGAACCGTACCGCCTGTGCGCAGATGCACGAAGTAGCGCTGGTCATTACCCCGGACGACGAGCCTCACGCCAGTGGTGCCCGCGGGCGGCGGCGCGGTCAGGTCCAGCCGCATCTGGATGAAGCCGCCGTTATTGGCTGTACTGACACGTCCGGTCAAACGCGCGAAGCTCTGGCCGTTTCCCTGGAATATAGCCATTTGCCCGGTCGACACCCCGCCCATGACACTGTCAGAGAAGAAGCGCCAGCGTGTGTCGGAAGGTATTGTGAAATCCTCAATCAGGGTCTCGCTCGCCAATTTACCCGGCGCGGTTCCCATGCCGATTGTCGCGGCGAGTGCCAGAGTTGAAAGTAGTCTCACGATGTTCTCCAGGAACGGGGATGAAATGAGCGTGGCACGGTAATCCTCCCGATTCTAACGGGGCGGGGTCATGGAATGCAGGCGGCCATTTGCAGCGTCACAGCGGGTGTGACCCCGACGACGCCCATTTTGGGGCGTTCGTTGCCGTAGGTCCATAGCCATTCGGTTGCGATCTGCTGGACCATCTCGATGGTTTCTAAGATGTAGACGTCCAGCCATTCGCGCTGGACCGCGAGAGATCCCAGCCCGGAAGCTCGGGAGTGTGGCAGGCCATCACGAAGGGCCGCGTTATCCAGCCGTCACGCGCTGCCTGCAAGTCATAACGGTGCTTTCACATACTGCTTGCGGATATCAAGCCGGCTGGCCCGCAGCGCGGTCTCCATGCCCTTTCTCGCGTAATCGACCCAGCCCTCGATTCTGAAGGGCAAGAGGTCATCCACGTGCAACAGTCCCTGTATTATCTGTCGGTTCATCATCACCTTTGCT
>SLKB01000394.1 GCA_007134805.1 Paracoccaceae bacterium | reverse complement strand
TCGACAAACAGCGGGCGGATCGGACGGTCGATCAGGCGCGAGGTGAGCGTCTCCTTGTCCGTCGGGCGCGCCTCGCGCTTCAGAAAGCCCCCCGGCACCTTGCCGGCGGCATAGTATTTTTCCTGGTAATGCACTGTCAGGGGAAAGAAATCCTGCCCCGGCTTGGCTTGCCTGGCGTAGGTCACATTGGCCATCACCGATGTCTCGCCCAGGGTGGCGACCACAGAGCCATCCGCCTGGCGGGCAATCTTGCCTGTTTCCAGTGTCAGCGTTTCCTCGCCCCACTGGATCGATTTCGTCACGATATTGAACATTCAGCGTATCCTCAGGGAAAGCGCCAGCCCTCTGGGCCTTCCGATTGACATGGCGGCCCCATTGCCGCCGACCCCAATCCTGTCGCATCACGCCGGGGTCGAAGCGTCACGTCTCAGATGCGCGCGTCCTACAGGAAAACGCACGCCAAGGAAAGGGCCAAAGCCGCGCGGCCGCGCGCCTTCGGGGCACGCTCCGCGCTGGGTCGAAAGCCGGGTCAATACCGGTAATGCTCGGGCTTGAACGGGCCCTCTTGCGTCACGCCGATATATTCGGCCTGATCGGGGCGCAACTCGGTCAGTTTGACGCCGATCCGCGCCAGATGCAGGCGCGCCACCTTCTCGTCGAGCGCCTTAGGCAGAATATGCACGCCCGGCGCATATTCCGTGGCCCGTGTCCACAGTTCGATCTGCGCCAGCACCTGATTGGTGAAGCTCGCCGACATCACGAAGCTCGGATGCCCGGTCGCATTGCCGAGGTTCAGAAGCCTTCCCTGCGACAACAGGATGATGCGATTGCCCGAAGGCATGTCGATCATGTCCACCTGGTCCTTGATATTGGTCCATTTGTGGTTCTTGAGCGCGGCAACCTGGATCTCGTTGTCGAAATGCCCGATATTGCCGACAATCGCCATGTCCTTCATCTCGCGCATATGCTCAAGCCGGATGACATCCTTGTTGCCGGTCGTGGTGATGAAGATATCCGCGCTGGAGACGACATCCTCGAGTGTTGTCACCTCATAGCCGTCCATCGCGGCCTGAAGCGCGCAGATCGGGTCGATCTCGGTGACTTTCACCCGCGCGCCCGCACCGCTCAGGCTCGCCGCCGAGCCCTTGCCGACATCTCCATAACCGCAGACCACGGCGACCTTGCCCGCCATCATTGTGTCGGTGGCGCGGCGAATGCCGTCGACGAGGCTTTCCTTGCAGCCATACTTGTTGTCGAATTTCGACTTTGTGACCGAGTCATTCACATTGATCGCGGGGAAGGGCAGCATCCCCTTCTTGTGCAACTCGTACAGGCGGTGCACGCCGGTCGTGGTCTCCTCGCTCACGCCCCTGATCAGGTCGCGCTGGCGGGTGAACCAGCCGGGGCTGGCCTCGAGCCGCTTGCGGATCTGGGCAAAGAGGCAAACTTCTTCGTCCGAAGTCGGCACGGCGATCAGGTCGGTCTCGCCCGCCTCGACCCGCGCGCCGAGCAGGATATAGAGCGTCGCATCGCCGCCATCATCGAGGATCAGGTTCGCCCCATCCTCGAACTGGAAGATCTGGTCGGTATAGGCCCAGTAATCCTCGAGCGTCTCGCCCTTGATCGCGAAGACAGGCGTGCCGCCCTCGGCAATGGCCGCGGCCGCGTGATCCTGGGTCGAGTAGATATTGCACGACGCCCAGCGCACATCCGCCCCAAGTGCCACCAGCGTCTCGATCAGCACCGCCGTCTGGATCGTCATGTGCAGCGAGCCCGCGATGCGCGCCCCGCGCAAGGGCTGCGCTGCCCCGAACTCGTCGCGCAGCGCCATCAGACCGGGCATCTCTGTCTCGGCGATCGCGATTTCCTTGCGGCCGAACTCGGCCAGCCCGATATCCCTGATCACGAAATCCTTCGGCATGTCATGCGCGTCCTTGTTACCAATGCGATGCGGGGGCACTTAGCATCCCCACCTGCCTCCGACAATAGGCGCGGCACGCAGCATCGCGTCGTTGCACTGACGCGCCCATCACGAGAAAATTCGCCTTGCCCTGTTGTCGCCTTGGTCCAGTTCTGTCACAGATTAACAAAGCGACACCAACGGGT
Source organism: Paracoccaceae bacterium (assembly GCA_007134805.1). Lineage (GTDB taxonomy): Bacteria > Pseudomonadota > Alphaproteobacteria > Rhodobacterales > Rhodobacteraceae > Roseinatronobacter. The sequence goes on along the minus strand of SLKB01000394.1, from coordinate 7,102 downwards.
CTTGATCTGAATGTCCATGTTTTCCGCGTTCAGCCGCGGGCGGCGCGCCGGCAGGTGGGGTGCCTTCCTGGTGGCTCTCGCGCTGGCCTCTCCGGCAGCCGCGTTCGACGCGCTGCGCTTCACGCTCCAACCGGGTGAAAGCACGCTTCAGACCGCGCTCGAGCGTGCCTCGCTGCTGCGCGCCGCGCGCGACGAGGGCGTGACCGACGCGTTCGAGATCTTCACGATCGCGCGCGCCGAATATGGCCAGTTGATCGGCATCTTCTACGAGGCGGGCTTCTATGCCCCCGAAATCAGCGTCCTGATCGACGGGCGCGAGGCGGCCGAAATCTCGCCGCTCGCCCCCCCTACACAGATCGGCACCATCGAGGTGCGCATGACGCCGGGCCCGGCCTTCGTCTTCGCGCGCGCCGAAGTGGCGCCCGTCACGCCCACCACCGAACTGCCCGAGGGGTTCGCGCGCGGCGCGCCCGCGCGCAGCCGCGTGATCCGCGATGCGACCGAAGCCGCGATTTCCGGCTGGCGCGATGACGGCCACGCCCAGGTCGATCTGGTCGATCAGGAGATCACCGCGCGCCATCCGGCCAACGAGCTTGACGCGATCCTGCGCATCGCGCCCGGCCCGCAACTGCGCTTTGGCGAGTTGCGGCCGCGCGGGCAGAACCGCACCCGCCGCGCGCGCATCGTCAAGATCGCCGGCCTGCCCGAGGGCGAGGTGTATTCGCCCCAAGCGCTTGAACAGGCCGCAGCCCGGCTGCGCCGCACGGGCACCTTCTCATCGGTGGCGCTGCGCGATGCCGAAGCGGCCAATCCCGATGGCACGCTCGATATCGAGGCCACCCTTGTCGAGGCCCCGCGCCGGCGGCTGGGTCTTGGCATCGAATACGACACCGAGGCAGGGCTGCAACTGACCGGCTTCTGGCTGCACCGCAACCTTCTGGGCGGGGCAGAGCGCTTCCGCGTTGAAGGCGCGGTCGGGGGGCTTGGCGCGCGCAGCGGCAATATCGACTACCGGATCGGCACGGAATTCTCGCGCCCCGCAACCTTCACCCCCGATACCACGCTCAATCTCGGCGCGGTCTTCGAGACCGAGCGCGAGGATGATTTCGAGGCCATCCGCCTGCGCCTCGATGCCGGGCTGGAGCATCGCTACAGCGACACTCTGACCTTCGGGGGCGGCATCGGGCTCTTGCTGGAACGCGCGGATTTCGGCCCGGGCCTGGGCACGCGGCGCGATTACCGGGTCGTGCTCGCGCCCTTCTTTGCAAGATGGGATCTGCGCGACAGTACACGCGCGCCCACGCGCGGCTATTACCTGGCGGGCGATCTGACCCCGTTCCTCGGGATCAGCGATGCCGATAGCGGCGTGCGCAGCTATGCCGATCTGCGCGCCTATCGCGGCTTCGGTGAGGATGGGCGCGTGGTTCTGGCCGGGCGTGCGCAGCTTGGCGCGGTCTTTGTTGCGGATCTGGAAGATACTCCGCGTGATTTCCTGTTCTACTCAGGCGGCAGCGGCACTGTGCGCGGCCAACCCTTCCGCGCGCTCGGTGTGACGACGAATGGCGTGCGCTCGGGCGGGCAGGGGCTCGCCGCGCTCTCGGCCGAGGCGCGCGTGCGCGCGACCGACACGATCGGCGTCGTGGGCTTCGCCGATGCCGGCTATATCTGGGAGGGCGCGTTCACCGGAGATTCCGACTGGCACGCGGGCGCGGGCGTCGGGCTGCGCTATGACACGGCCATCGGGCCGCTGCGGCTCGATGTCGGCTTTCCCGTTGCGGGCGACACTGGCAGCGGCGTCCAGCTTTACATTGGCCTGGGGCATACATTCTGATGCGCATTTTCCTGTTTCTCGGCGCCATGATGCTCGCCTTCGTCGTCGCCGCCGCGCCCGCGAGCGCGCAGGAACGGCGCGGCTTCTTCTCCTTCGGCGGCTCGGGCGAAAGCGATGTTGGCTTTCTCACCCGGCTCTTGCAGGACAGCCTGTCGAGCACGGGCCGCGAGGTGCGCATCGAGGGCTTCCGTGGCGCGCTCAGCTCGCGCGCGACCTTCGACGAGATGACCATCGCCGATGACGATGGCATCTGGCTGCGCATCGAGGGGGCGGCGCTGCAATGGAACCGCTCGGCACTGCTGCAGCGCCGCATCGAGATCGCCGAGATCTCGGCCGAACGGGTGACCGTGCTGCGCGGCCCCGTCGCCGAGCCGCGAGAGGAAATCGTCCCGCGCGGCGCCTTCGAGCTTCCCGAATTGCCGGTCTCCATCCGCATCGCCGCGCTCGATCTTGACGAGGTGGTGCTCGGTGAGGCGCTTTTGGGCGAGGAGCTGCGCGCCGCGATCAGCGGCGCGGCCAGCCTCGCCGACGGCTCTGGCGCGGCCACGCTTCGGGTCGAGCGTATCGACGAGATCGCGGGCAGCTTCGTGCTTGACGGGGCGTTTTCGAATGAGACGCGGGTTCTGGGCCTCGACCTGCGGGTCGAGGAAGATCCAGGCGGGCTTGCCGTGACGCTTCTGGACATTCCGGGCGCGCCGTCGGCCACGCTGACCGTGCAGGGCGAGGGGCCGCTCGACAGTTTCGGCGCCGATATCACGCTCGCCACCGATGGCGAGCCGCGCCTTGCAGGGCGCTTCGATCTGGAAACCGGGGGCGAGGGGGTGACCCGCGCGGTTTCGTTCGACCTCGGCGGCGATCTGCGCCCGGTGCTGGACGAAGAGTTCCACGCCTTCTTCGGCAGCGACAGTCGCATCACGGCGCGGGCGCGCCAGTTCGACGATGGGCGGCTCTCGCTCGATGCGCTCGAGATGCGGACCGACAAGCTCGCGCTCGAAGGCCGGGTCGAGCTGGGCGAGGGCAACCGCCCCGAACTGATCGACCTGCGCGGCGAGATCGCGTCGCGCGACGGCTCGCGCGTGCTGCTCCCGGTGCCGGGCGCGCAGACCACCATCGAGACGGCGAGCCTCGAGTTGGGCTTCGATGCCGCAGTCAATGAGGACTGGGATCTGGTGCTCGATGTGATCGGCTTCGACAATGGCGATTTCACGGTCGAGACGCTGTTTCTCAACGGGCTCGGGCGCATCACCTCGCAGGCTTTCGGCGAGGAGCGCAATGTCGTCGATGCGCTGCTGGATTTCTCGGCGCTGGGCCTCACGGCCGCCGATCCGGCGCTTGACGCGGCGCTGGGCTCGACCGTGACCGGCTCGCTCGCGCTGATCTGGCGCGAGGGTCTGCCGCTTTTGCTGCCGGGCTTCGTGCTCGAGGGCGAGGGCTACGCGGTCAACGGGCGCGCGCAGCTTGACGATGGGGTTATCGCGGCCAATGCACAGGCCGAATTGCGCGACATCGCGCGGTTTTCGCAACTGGCCGGGCGGCCGCTCTCGGGGTCGGCGCGCGCGCAGGTGGACGCCACCGTGGGGCCAGAGCGGGACCGCTTCCTGGTTGCGGCCGAGCTTTCCGGCACTGATCTGAGTTTCGATCAGGAAGAGCTTGACCGGCTTCTCGCCGGCCGCAGCGAGATCACACTCGACGCCCATGGCGCCGATGGCGTGATCGAGTTGCGCCGGCTCGAGGCATTGGCCACCACCCTGCGCGCCGATCTGCGCGGGCAGGTCTCGGAGGAAACTGTAGATCTTCGCGGCGAGCTTGATTTCACCGATCTTGGCGTGCTCGGCACCGATTTCGGCGGGCAGATCGCCATGCAGCTTGCCGTGCGGGGCGCGATCGAGCGTGAGACCCTGACCGTGGAAGCGACCGCGCGCGACCTCACCATCGGCCAGCCCGAGGCCGACCGTCTTCTGCGCGGCGAAACCCGGCTCAGCGTCTCGGGCCAGCGCGACGGGCAGGCCTTCGATCTGGCCGCGCTGCGGCTTGAAAACGCGGCCTTGACCGCCTCGGCCAATGGGCGCTACGACGCTGGCGCCTCAAGGATCGATGCGCAATTCGCGCTCTCGAACCTGGGCGCCGTCCGCGAGGGGCTTGGTGGCGCGATCCGGGGCGATCTGCGCCTGCGCGAGCAGGGCGAGACGCGCGCGCTCGAACTTGACGCCACCTCGACCAATCTGCGCGTCGGGAATGCGGCCGCCGACACCTTGCTCGCGGGCAGCTACCGGCTCTCCACCCGTGTCGTGCAGCGCCCCGAGGATATCCTGCTGGAGCGGGTGAACCTGACCGGCCCGCAGCTTTCGGCCTCGGTCGATGGCCGCCTGCGCGACGGCCGGCCGGATCTGACGATCAACGGGCGGCTCAACAATCTCGGCCTCGTGGTGCCCGGCATCGACGGGCCGGTGACGCTCTCGGGCACGGCGCGTGACACGGGCACGGGCTATGCGCTCGATCTCGGGGTCGGCGGGCCGGCGGGTCTGCGCGTGCAGCTTGCCGGGACTGTGTCGCAGGACATGCGCGCCGATCTGCGCGCCTCGGGCACCACGAACCTCGCGCTCATCAACCCGCGGATCGAGCCCCGCTCGATCCAGGGCCCGGCCGAGTTCGACCTGCGCATCAATGGCCCGCTCGAGCCCGCCTCACTCAGTGGAACCGCGCGCGCGAGTGGCGCCGATGTCGTGCTGCCGCGCCAGAATATCCGCCTGACCGATGTCAATCTGCAGGCCCAGATCGCGGGCGCGCGCGCGCAGGTCTCGGCCACGGGGCGCTCGGTCAATGGCGGGACCGTGTCGGCCTCGGGCAGTGTCGGGCTCGAACCGCCCTTCACTGGCGACCTGCAGGCGCAGCTGAACGCGCTGCGCATCGTCGATCCGCAGCTTTTCGAGACGCAGGTCTCGGGCACCGTGACCATCTCGGGCCCGCTCACGGCCGGCCCGCTGATCGGCGGGCGGGTCACGCTCGATGAGACCGAAATCCGCATCCCGCGCGTGGGGCTCGGCTCGTCGGGCTATATCCCGCCCGATCTCGTGCATCTCGGCGACAGTGCCGGGGCGCGTGCGACGCGCGAACGCGCGGGCATCTACATGGGCGAAAGCAATGGCCGCGAAGGGATCCCGCCGCGGATCAACCTGCGCATCGATGCGCCCAACCGCATCTTCCTGCGCGGCCGCGGGCTTGACGCCGAACTGGGAGGTGGGCTGCGCCTGACAGGCACCACCGCCGACATCATCCCGATCGGGCAGTTCAACCTGATCCGCGGCCGGCTGGACCTTCTGGGCAACCGCTTCGATCTGAACGAGGGTTTCGCCTCGCTGCAGGGCGATTTCGTGCCCTTCGTGCGGCTCATCGCCTCGACCCAGCGCAATGGCACCACCGCGCGGATTGTGCTCGAAGGGCGCGCCGATGCCCCCGAGATCCGGTTTGAATCGACGCCCGAACTGCCCGAGGAAGAGGTGGTCTCGCTCTTGCTGTTCGGGCGGGGCTTCGACAGTCTGTCGGTGTTCCAGGCCGCCCAGCTTGCCTCGTCGCTCGCGACGCTTTCGGGGCGCAGCGAAGGGGTGCTCAGCCGCATCCGGCGGAATGTCGGGCTCGACGATCTGGACGTTGTGACCGATGAGGATGGCGAGACCGCGATCCGGCTCGGCCGCTACCTGACCGAGACGATCTACACCGACATCGAGGTCAGCCCCACGGGCAGCAGCGAAGTGTCGATCAATATCGACCTCACCAGCTCGCTGACCGGGCGCGCGCGCGTCAATGACGAGGGGCGCTCCAGCGTCGGGCTGTTCTTCGAGCGTGACTACTGAAGAGGAAGGGGCAGGGATGGCGCCTGATCTGACTTCGCTGCACGGAAAATCCGTGCTGATCACGGGTGCCAGCCGCGGCATCGGCGCCGAAGCCGCGCGCGCCTTCGCCGGCGCCGGCGCGCATGTGGGGATCGCCGCGCGCGATGCGGACGCGCTCGAGGCACTCGCAACCGAGACGGGCGCGCGCGCCTTGCCCTGCGATGTGGCCGATCACGCCTCGGTTGCGGACGCGGTCGCCCGGATGCGGGAACGCTTCGGCCGGCTCGATGTGCTGATCAACAACGCAGGCGTGGTCGAGCCCATCGCGCCGCTTGCCCAGACCGCGCCCGAAGACTTCGGCGCGCTCATCGACATCAACCTCAAGGGTGTGTTTCACGGCATGCGCGCGGCCCTGCCGATCATGCAGGCGCAGCGCGCAGGCACGATCATCACAGTGGGCTCGGGGGCGGCGCATCACCCGCTCGAAGGCTGGGGCGCCTATTGCAGTTCGAAAGCCGGGGCCTGGATGCTCACCCGCGTGGCCGAGACCGAGGCGCGCGGCTACGGTGTGCGCGTCATGAGCCTCTCGCCCGGCACTGTGGCCACCGACATGCAGCGCCAGATCCGCCAGAGCGGGATCAACCCGGTCAGCCAGCTCGACTGGTCGGCGCATATCCCGCCCGAATGGGCCGCGCGCGCGCTTGTCTGGATGTGCACGCCCGATGCCGATGACTGGGTGGGCCGCGAAGTGTCGTTGCGCGAGGCAGCGGTCCGCGCGCGCCTCGGCCTGCCCGCATGATCCGCGTCACAACCGACGGCCCGGTCGTCACGATCACGCTCGACCGCACGGACAAGGCAAACTCGCTCACGGCCGCCATGCTGGGTGATCTCATCGACGCGGTCGCCCAGGCGCAGGCCGGGGACGCGCGCGTCGTGATCCTCACCGGGGCGGGCAAGGTCTTCAGTGCGGGCGCCGATCTCGATGAGGCGCGCGCGGGGCTTGCGACCTCGCCGCTCTGGGAAGAGCTTTCGGGCCGGATCGCAGCGCTGCCCTGCCTGAGCATTGCCGCGCTCAATGGCACGCTCGCGGGCGGCGCCTTCGGGATGGTGCTGGCCTGCGATCTGCGCCTCGCCGTGCCCGAGGCGCGGTTCTTCTACCCGGTCATGCGGCTGGGCTTCCTGCCGCAGCCCTCGGACCCGGCGCGGCTTGCGGCCCTGATCGGGCCTGCGCGCACCAAGATGATCCTGATGGCCGGCGCGCGCGTCGAGGCCGATGAGGCGCGCGCCTGGGGCCTCATCGACCGGATCGTCCCGCGCGAGGCGCTGGCCGAGGCGGCGCTGGCGCTCGGGCAGGACGCCGCCGGTGCCGGGGCCGCACATGTTGCGGCAATCCGGCAGCTTGTGCCCATCGCCGATCCACGGCACAGATCCTGAGCCTGCC
>SLKB01000002.1 GCA_007134805.1 Paracoccaceae bacterium | reverse complement strand
GACGCAACTACGTCGGGCAGATCTTTCCTGTTGCAGACATGGTTCGGGAAGGCGTGGGCACATCAAGACACAGAAAAACAAGAGCCTGGCACCATCTATCAAGGCAAGGCACCCGCATCGCCTGGACAGGCGAGCCGCGCCCTCCGCTGCGGATCAGCGCAGGCGCGGCCCGGCCGCTTACATCAGCCGGCGCGCGATCACTTGCGCCTGGATCTCGGCCGCGCCCTCGAAGATGTTGAGGATGCGCGCATCGCACAGGATCCGGCTGATCTGGTATTCCAGCGCGAATCCGTTGCCGCCATGGATCTGCAGCCCGTTATCCGCCGCCGCCCAGGCCACCCGCGCGCCCAGAAGCTTCGCCATCCCCGCTTCCAGATCGCAGCGCCGTTCGGCATCCTTCTCGCGCGCGCTGAAATAAGTGAGCTGCCGCGCGATCATGATCTCGACCGCCATCATCGCCAGTTTCGAGGCCACGCGCGGGAATTCGATCAGCGCCTTGCCGAACTGCTTGCGATCCTCGGCATATTGCATCGACACTTCGAGCGCGTTCTGCGCCACGCCAATGGCGCGCGCGGCCGTCTGGATGCGCGCGGATTCAAAGGTCTGCATCAACTGCTTGAAGCCCTGACCCTCGACCCCGCCCAGGAGGTTCTCGCCCTTGACCTTGAACGCGTCAAAGCCGAGCTCGTATTCCTTCATCCCGCGATAGCCAAGAACCTCGATCTCGCCACCCGTCATGCCGGGGGTGGGGAAGGGGTCGTCTTCGGTGCCCGGCGTCTTCTCGGCCAGGAACATGGACAGGCCGCGATAATCGCTGGTGTCGGGGATGGTGCGCGCGAGCACTGTCATCACATGGGTCCGCGTGGCGTGGGTGATCCAGGTCTTGTTGCCCGTGATCTCCCAATCCTCACCGACCTTGACCGCGCGGGTGCGCAGCGCGCCAAGGTCCGAGCCAGTGTTGGGCTCGGTGAAAACGGCGGTGGGCAGGATCTCGCCAGAGGCGAGTTTGGGAAGCCACTGCTCTTTCTGCGCGTCGGTCCCGCCGCAGAGGATCAACTCGGCCGCGATCTCGGTCCGGGTGCCGAGGCTGCCCACGCCAATATAGCCGCGCGAGAGTTCCTCCGACACGACCACCATCGCCGATTTCGACATGCCGAGCCCGCCGAACTCTTCGGGGATCGTCAGCCCGAACACGCCCATGTCCGCGAGCTGTTCGATCACAGCCATCGGGATCAGCTCATCTTTCAGATGCCACTCATGCGCGTGCGGGACTACCTGTTCGTCGGCGTAGCGCCGGAACTGTTCGCGGATCATCTCCAGCTCATCGTCGAGCCCGGTCGCGCCGAAGCTCGCGCGGCCATGGTTCTCGCGCATCAACGCCACGAGGCGCAGGCGCGCACCATTCGTGTTGCCATCGCGGCGCAGCGTGTCCACGGCCGCGCCCGACAGCTCATTGGCAAGCCCCATATCCGACAGGCGCAGGATCTCGCCCTGGTTCATCGCGATTCCGCCCGCGATCTGGTTGAGGTATTCGCCAAAGCCGATCTGATGGATCAACGCCTCCATCTCGCCAAACTGGCCCTCTTCCTGCAACCGTTCTGCCCAGCCCTGCATCTGGCGCAGGCTCTCGACATAGGTGGCAAGCCAAGCCAGCCCGTGGGCCGCATACTGATCCGCCTCGAGCAGCGTGGCATCGACCTTGCCCGACGGCGCGATGCGGGTGCGCACAGCCTCGGTCGCCTCATGCAGCACTGCTTCCACCGGGCCGAGGGCATCGCGGGTCAGGCCAAGCAGATCGGCCAGCACGGGCGAAGGCAGTTGTTGTCCATCATGCGGCATGGGTCTCTCCGATATCTCTGACAAAGGCTATTTCGCTATCGCAGCATTACATAGGGCCAATCAAGGGGCTGCGCAAGAAAAATACCTCCGACTGCCCCACCTCTTTCCATTTGTGTCGCAGCCTGCTTTTCGGCGTGTTCCTGCGCCTTTCGCGCGATATAGCGTCCGAAAGACGGAATGGAATCGCAGATGCTGGAACAGTTTGCCGCAGGGCTTTCCCCGCTCGCCCTGCTCGCGGCGATCGGGGTCACGTTTCTCGCCGGGCTGGTCAAGGGTGCGCTGGGCTTCGCGCTTCCGATGATCATGATCTCGGGGTTAAGCGGTTTCATGCCCGTGCAGCTCGCGCTGGTCGGGCTGATGCTGCCGATGCTGCTGACGAATATCAGCCAGATGCTGCGACAGGGGGCGGCGGCGGCCTGGGGCTCGACGCTTCAATACTGGCGCTTGCTGATCTCGATGGTCGTCTTCCTGTTCATCGGCGCGCAGTTTCTGACCTTTCTGCCCCCCGCAATGCCGCTGGCGATCCTTGGCGGGCCGCTCGTGGTCTTCGCGCTGTTGCAACTGATGCAGGTACAGATCCGCCTCAGCCTGAGGCACCGAGAGCGCACCGAATGGATCACGGGCATCGTCGCGGGGCTGTATGGGGGGGTCTCGGGCGTTTGGGGGCCGCCGGTCATGGTCTATCTGATCTCTGACAACACCCAGAAGCACGACATGGTGCGGATCCTGGGGGTGGTGTTCATGATCGGCACGCTTGCCTTCATCGCGGGCCATCTGGCCTCGGGGATTGTGACGGCGCCATCGATGCGCTTCTCGGCAATGCTGGCGGTGCCGGCAATGCTGGGGCTCTGGGCCGGGTATCTGGTGCAGGACAGGCTTGATGCCGCGCGGTTTCGGCGCTGGACGCTGATCCTGCTGGTGCTGACCGGGATCAATCTGCTGCGGCAATCCGTCGGGCTATGAAAAACCGCGCAGACCGGCTGGCCTGCGCGGAATTCGATCCGCCACGCGGTCATTGCGTCAGCTATGCGCGTTCTCGACCACTTCAGAGCGTTCGACCCGCGGCTCGCGCGGGGGGCGGCCGATGACATCGCGCAACTCGTCGAGTTCGATGAAATTATCTGCCTGACGGCGCAATTCATCCGCGATCATGGGCGGCTGGCTTCGGATCGTCGAGACGATCGACACACGGACACCCTGGCGCTGCAGGCTTTCGACCAGAGGCCGGAAATCCCCATCGCCCGAAAACAGGACAGCATGATCGAGCCGCGGGGCGAGTTCCATCGCGTCCACGGCGAGCTCGATATCCATGTTGCCCTTGACCTTCCGGCGCCCCATCGAGTCGGTATATTCCTTCGCCGCTTTCGTGACCATGCTGTAGCCGTTGTAATGCAGCCAGTCGACGAGCGGCCGGATCGGAGAATAATCGTCATTCTCCAGAAGCGCGGTATAGTAGAAGGCGCGTAACAATTTTCCGCGGCGCATGAATTCCTGCCGCAGAAGTTTGTAATCGATGTCAAACCCCAGTGCCTTGCCGGCCGCATAGAGATTCGAGCCATCGATGAACAGCGCAAGTCTTTCGTCTTTGTAAAACATTCTTGTTGACCCTATCGCGCCAGACATGTGACCACATCATGCGTGTTATTGAACAGGTGCAAATATACGAATTTATTGCCCAATATCGCGCTGCTGTATACGAAAAGATTAATGCAATGTTTCAGCTTTGCAACAAGGTGTTTGTCGCACTCGGCGCAAATCTGCCGGGTCATCGGGATAATCCATCCGATCAGCTCCTGGCCGCGATTCGTGCCTTGCCGGATGCCGGGGTTCAGGTCCTGCAACAGAGCAGTTTCTACCGCACGCCCAGTTTCCCCGCAGGCTCCGGCCCTGATTATGTGAATGCGGTCGTCTGCGGTGCGACCGCGCGCCCGCCCGCCGAAGTGCTGGCCGCGCTTCACGCGATCGAGGCGCAGGCCGGGCGGGCGCGCGCGCAGCGCTGGGGCGCGCGGGTGCTCGATCTGGATCTGCTGGCGATGGCAGACACGATCCTGCCCGACATCGACACCTATCGCCACTGGGAAGCGCTGCCGCTCGATGCCCAGATGCGTCACAGCCCCGATCGCCTGATTCTTCCCCATCCGCGCCTGCACGAGCGCGGCTTCGTGCTTGTGCCCTTCAACGAGATCGCCCCCGACTGGCGCCATCCCGTGCGCGGTGAAACCGTCGCGCAGATGCTTGCGCATCTCGATCAGGCGGAGCGCGCGGAAATCAAGCGTTTGTCACCATAAAGTCAGCCACAGCGTCGTGCTGCGCCTTGTCATGGGCGCTCAAGAGCAGTAAGGACAGGGTTTGATCCATGATCTGACACCAACTGGAGCATGCCCATGGCCCGCGTGACCGTAGAAGATTGCGTCGACAAGGTCCCGAACCGCTTCGAACTGGTCGCTCTCGCCGCCCATCGCGCCCGCGAGATCGAAGCCGGCGCGCCGATCACGATCGACCGCGACAACGACAAGAACCCTGTCGTCGCCCTGCGCGAGATTGCAGAGGAAACGCAGTCGGCCGATGAACTGCGCGAGCGGCTGATCGAAAGCCTGCAGACCCAGATCGAGGTCGACATGCCCGAGGAAGACGACATGGCGCTCCTGATGGGCGGGCCCGAGCAGGACCTGCCCGAACAGGACAGCATGAGCGAAGCCCAGATGCTGCGTGCCCTGATGGATGCGCAGGGCCAGGCGGGCTGATCGCGACCACGTGCCCCGGCCTGTCTGGATGCGCGCGCGGGCCGGCCGGGTCGGAAAGGGGCCAGGGGCGTGATCACTGTCGAAGACCTGATCGCCCTTGTGCGCAATTACAATCCCCGCACGGATGAGGCGCTGATCCGCACCGCCTGGGATTACGGTGCGCGGATGCATGAGGGGCAGTTGCGCCATTCGGGCGAGCCCTATTTCACGCATCCTGCCGCTGTGGCGGCACTCCTGACCGAAATGCGCCTTGACGATGCCACCCTCATCACCGCGCTCCTGCATGACACGATCGAGGATACCAAATCCACCTTTTCCGAGATCGCGCGGCTCTTCGGGCAGGAGGTTGCGGAACTCGTCGACGGGGTGACGAAGCTCACGAACCTGCCCCTTGCCTCTTCCGAGGTCAAGCAGGCCGAAAACATTCGCAAGCTCCTGATCGCCATGTCGCGCGATCTGCGGGTGATCCTCGTGAAGCTCGCCGACCGGCTGCACAACATGCGCACGATCCGCTCGATGCGCCCCGAAAAGCAGGCGCAGAAAGCCCGCGAGACGATGGAGATCTACGCCCCGCTCGCAGGCCGGATGGGCATGCAGTGGATGCGCGAAGAACTCGAGGATCTCTCCTTCCGCGTCCTGCGCCCCGAGGCGCGCAACTCCATCCTGCGCCGCTTCATCACGCTCCAGCGCGAGGCGGGCGATGTGGTCCACCGCATCAGCGGCGATATCCGGACCGAGCTTGAACGCGCCGGCGTCGAGGCCGATGTCTACGGGCGCGCCAAGAAACCCTTTTCGATCTGGCGCAAGATGCAGGAAAAGGATCTCGGCTTCTCGCGCCTGTCCGACATCTACGGCTTTCGGATCATCACCCGCGAGGTCGAGGATTGCTACCGCGCGCTCGGGGTCACGCATCGGCGCTGGCGCGCCGTGCCCGGCCGGTTCAAGGACTATATCAGCCAGCCCAAGTCGAACGGCTACCGCTCGATTCACACGACCGTTTCAGGGCGCGACGGCAAGCGCGTCGAGATCCAGATCCGCACCCGCGAGATGCACGAGGTCGCCGAAGCCGGCGTGGCCGCCCATTGGGCCTATCGCGACGGCCAACGCAGCATGAACCCGTTCGCGGTCGACCCGGCCAAATGGATCACCACCCTGACCGAGGATTTTGGCGCCGAGGACGACCACGATGCCTTTCTCGAGCATGTCAAGCTCGAGATGTATTCCGACCAGGTCTTCTGCTTTACCCCCAAGGGCGATGTGATCCAGTTGCCGCGCGGGGCCACACCGCTCGATTTCGCCTATGCGATCCACACAAGGATCGGTGACAATTGCGTCTCGGCCAAGGTGGACGGGCTGCGCGTGCCGCTGTGGACGCGGCTGCGCAACGGGCAGTCGGTCGATATCATCACTGCCGAGGGCCAGCGCCCGCAATCGAGCTGGATCGACATTGTCGTGACCGGCCGCGCGAAGGCGGCGATCCGGCGCTCGCTCCGGCATGAGGACCGCGAGCGCTTCATCCGGCTGGGCAACGAATTGCTGCGCGTTGCCTTCGAGGCGGCGGGGCGCGACGTCAGCGCGAAGGCGCTGGGCACTGCAGCGCGGCTGCTGTCGGTGCCCGATGCGGTCGAATTGCGGGCGCGGGTGGGCGCAGCCGAGATCAGCGCGCGGCGCGTGGTGACCGCGCTCTACCCGGAAACCGGCGCGAAGGAACCCGAAGTCGATGCCGCGCGGCCCGTCATCGGGCTCGAGGCCGACCAGTCCTTCCGCCGCGCCCCCTGCTGCCAGCCGCTACCCGGAGAGCGGATCATCGGCATCACCTATCGCGGCAAGGGGGTTGTCGCCCATGCTGTCGATTGCGAGGCGCTCGAAGATTTCGAAGACCAGCCCGACCGCTGGATCGATCTGCGCTGGATCGAGGGCACGCACCCGGCAATCTATGGTGTGACGCTCGATCTGACGATTTCGAATGACGCGGGCGTGCTGGGGCGCGTCTGCAGCTTGATCGGAGAACACAAGGCCAATATCTCTGATCTGCGCTTCGTGGATCGTAAACCGGATTTTTACCGGTTGATTGTCGAAGTCGAGCTGCGCGGCATCGCGCATCTGCATCAGGTCCTCACGGCGCTCGATGCGGAATCGGCGGTGGCGAAAACGACCCGTGCGCGCGACCCGGCCTTGCGCCCCTGAGCGTGAGGCAGGCCCTGGACATTCGTGTTGATGAGGTGGGACACTTTTGGTCTTCAAACGCCGCTCTCCCCGGAGTTTTCGCCAGTCACTGACGAATGTTGTCTATCCAGGCGGCGGTTGGCGGCGGTCGGCGAGCTATGTCATGCACCGGTTGCGGCGGCTGCCTGACAGTCCCGAACGCATCGCCCGCGGGATCGCAGCCGGGGTCGCGGTCAGTTGCACGCCGCTCTTCGGGCTGCATTTCATCTCGGCCGCCACGGTTGCCTGGATCTTTCGCGGCAATATCCTCGCCTCGATCCTGGCCACGTTCTTCGGCAACCCGGTCACCTTTCCGATCATCGCCGTGAGCGCGCTTGAGATCGGCAAATTCCTTCTGGGGCGCGAACGCTCGATCAAGGCCTCCGAGGCGATCTCGGCTTTCGGGAGGATCTGGGCCGAGCTGGGCAACAATGTGCTTGCGATCTTCACATCGCGCCCCTTCGTATGGGACAACATGAGCTATTTCGGCTGGGATGTCTTTGCCCCCTACATGCTGGGCGGTGTCCTGATCGGGGCAGTCTGCGGGCCGGTGGCCTTTTTCCTGTCGCTCCCCGTGATCCGGGCCTATCGCAATCGTAGGTTGAAGAAACTGCAGGAACGGTTTGATCGCGCTCGAAAACTCGACAATTCCTGATCGCCCGGACGTGATCATGCATTGAGTTCCCGGCGATCTTGCGTATGGTCCGCGGGCGGGATCCGGCAATTGGGGATGGGCCATGGCTCTGGCGATGCAGGAACAGGAATTGCGCCTTGGCGTGAATATCGATCACGTGGCGACATTGCGCAATGCGCGCGGGGGCAGCGATCCGGATCTCGTGCGCGCGGCCCTGCTTGCGCAGGGGGCGGGCGCGGATGGCATCACCATCCACCTGCGTGAGGACCGCCGCCACATCCGCGACGCGGATCTGGGCGCGGTGATGCGTGCGATCCGCATTCCGCTCAACCTCGAGATGGCAGCGACCGAAGAGATGCGCCGCATCGCGCTGGCGCACCGGCCGCATGCGATCTGCCTCGTGCCCGAGCGGCGGGAAGAGCGCACGACCGAGGGCGGGCTCGAAGTGGCAGGCGATGCCGCGCGGCTGCGCGACTATATCGCGCCCTTGCGTGACGCCGGCGCGCGCGTGTCGCTCTTCATCGCGCCTGATGAAGCGCAGGTCGAGGCGGCGGCGCATGTGGGCGCGCAGGTGGTGGAACTCCATGTCGGCGCCTATAGCGAGCATTGCGCCGCCAATGCAGCCGAGCGCCGGGACGCGGAACTGCGCCGCCTGTTCTCGGCCGCGGCGCTGGGCAAGGAACTCGGGCTCGAGATCCATGCCGGCCACGGGCTGAATTTCGAGAATGTCGGCCCCATCGCCGCGATCCCCGAGATCCTCGAGCTGAATATCGGCCATTTCCTGATCGGCGAGGCAGTGTTCGTGGGGCTCGAGGCGGCGATCCGGGAAATGCGCCGTCAGATGAACCTCGCCCGGCTGTGAGCGCGCGGTGATCCTCGGGATCGGCACTGATCTGGCCAATATCGACCGGATCGCAGGCACGCTCGCGCGGTTTGGCGACAGGTTCCGCACCCGTGTCTTCACCGAGGAAGAACTGGCCCGCGCGCGCAGGCGCGGCGATGACGCCGCGACCTATGCGAAACGCTGGGCCGCCAAGGAGGCCTGTTCGAAAGCGCTGGGCACAGGTCTTGCGATGGGCATCGCCTGGCGCGACATGTGGGTGAGCAACCGCAAGGGCGGCCAACCCGTGATGCATGTGCGCGGATGGGCTGCCGAGCGCCTGGCGGCGATGACCCCGCCGGGCCACGAGGCCGTGATCCATGTGAGCCTGACCGATGACCACCCCTGGGCGCAGGCCATGGTGGTTATCGAGGCGCGCCCCTTGCCCGACGCCCCCCCTTGAGGGCGCGCGCATGGGGGGGAAGCGCCCGCTCAAGGTGCGCAAGGGCGCACCCATCGCGGGCGCTTGCCCCTGCGTTCCGCAGGGGCAGGGCGCGCTTCTGCGATCCTAGCCTGCGCTGCGGGCGCTGGCCTTGTGCAGTTCCCGCTCAAGGAATTCCTGCTCGCGCTTGCGGGGGTTGCTGAAGCCTGCCAGCAGCAGATATGCAACCGGCGTGAGATAGAGCGTGGCCAGCGTCGCGAGCCCGAGCCCGCCGACCACTACCCAGCCCAGCGCCTCACGCGCCTCGGCGCCCGCGCCGGAGGACAGGATCAGCGGCACGCCCCCCAGCACCGTCGAGGTCATGGTCATCATCACGGGCCGCAGTCGGATCGTCGCCGCGCGCTCGATCGCCTCGCGCACCTCGGCCCCGGCATCGCGCAGCTGATTGGCGAATTCCACGATCAGGATGCCGTTCTTGGCCATGATCCCCACCAGAAGCACCAATCCGATCTGCGAATAGACGTTCAG
>SLKB01000341.1 GCA_007134805.1 Paracoccaceae bacterium | reverse complement strand
CGGCGATGAGCGGGAACATCACGCTCAGCGCGCGCCCGTTCGCCGCCCGGATCAGCGCCTGCACCTGCATCCGCAGCACGCCCGGCTTGTCGAGCCCCACCCGGATCGCGCGCCAGCCCATCGCCGGGTTCGGCTCATCGGGGCGCTTCATGTAGGGCATGACCTTGTCCGACCCGATATCGAGCGTGCGGAAATACACCTGCTTGCCCTGCGCCGCGTCGATCACCCGCGCATAATTCGTCACCAGCTCGGACCGGCGCGGCATCTTCTCGCGCGCGAGGAACTGCAATTCGGTCCGAAAAAGCCCCACTGCCTCGGCCCCCGAACTCGGCAGCGAGGGCAGATCGGCCATCAGCCCCGCATTCATGTTCAGCGCCACGCGCGTGCCGCAGCGGGCAGTGGCGGGCTTGTCGCGCAGGCTGGCATACCGCTCCTGCGCCTTGGCCTGCATGGCCATCTTGTCGCGAAACGCCGTGGCGACGGTGTCATCGGGGCGCAGGTGCACCGCGCCCTCGGTCCCGTCGACAAGGATGTGATCGCCATTGAGCGCTTCGGTGGTGATGCGCGGCACATTGATCACCAGCGGGATCGCCAGAGCGCGCGCCACGATCGTCGCATGGCTGCCCACGGCGCCCTCTTCGAGCACCACCCCGCGCAGCTTGCGCCCGTATTCCAGCAACTCTCCGGGGCCGATATTGCGCGCGACCAGGATCGGGCGGTCGGGCATCTCGGCGCCGGTCTCGCTGCCCTGCCCGGTCAGGATTCGCAACAGCCGGTTCGACAGGTCATCGAGATCATGCAGCCGATCGCGCAGATAGGCATCGGGCACGGTTTCCAGCCGGGCGCGCGCGCTCGACTGCTCCTTCTCGACCGCTGCCTCGGCCGAGAGGCCCAGCCGGATGTCTTCCTCCATCCGCTTCAGCCAGCCGCGCGAATTGGCGAACATCCGGTAGGTCTGCAACACCTCCAGATGTTCCTTGTCGCGGGTGCTGGCATGCGCGAGCAATTCGTCGATCGACACGCGCAGCTTGTCGATCGCGCCATGCAGGCGCGCAACCTCGGCGCGGCTGTCGTCATTGACCAGATTGGTGATCACCACGCGCGGCTGGTGCAGCCAGACATGGCCCTCGGCCTCGCCCTCCTGCGCGGTCACGCCATGCAGCAGGATCGGGTTCTGATGCGGAGTGGCAAAGCCCGTGCCCTCGCCCACGAAAGCGCCAAGCTCGGCCATCTCGGCGATGACCATGGCGACCACTTCAAGGCCGTACACCTCGTCATCGCTATAAAGGCGCGGCTCCTTCGCCTGCACGACCAGCACGCCCAGCCGCTCGCCCAGCCGCTGGATCGGCACGCCAAGGAACGAGCTGAACACCTCCTCGCCCGTTTCCGGCATGTAGCGAAAGCCCGGCTCGATGGTAGCGTTGCGCGTGTTGAGGACGCGCGCATAGCGCGCGACCTTGCCCACGAGCCCCTCGCCCATGCGCAGCCGCGTCTGGTGCACCGCGCCCGGGCGCAGCCCCTCGGTCGCGCAGAGTTCCAGCGTGTCGGGGTCGCGGAACAGATAGATCGAACAGACCTCCACCCCCATCGAGCGGGCGACAATGGTGGTGATCCGGTCCAGCCGTTCCTGCCCGGGGCTTGCCTCGGACATTGCATCGCGCAGCCCACGCAGCAGGTTGCGGCTGTCGGTTTCCGTCCTGTGGGGCATGGCCCCTCCGAGTTTTGCGGCGCGAGGCTTCTCTCAGCCGGCCTTGTTCAATTCGAACGCATCATGAAGCGCCTGAACGGCCAGTTCCATATATTTCCGGTCGATCAGCACGGAAATCTTGATCTCCGAGGTGGCAATGACCTTGATGTTGACACCTTCCGCCGCCAGCGCCGCAAACATGCGCGCGGCAACGCCCGCATGGCTGCGCATCCCGATCCCCACGACCGACACTTTCGCCGCATCCGTGTCCACTTCCAACACGTCATAGGCGATCGAGCCCGCATCGCGCGCGGCCTCCAGCGCGCGCCGCGCGCGCGCCACCTGATCGACCGGGCAGGAAAAGGTCATGTCGGTCACCGGCCGGTCATGCCCTTGGGTTTTTTCCGAGATATTCTGCACGATCATGTCCACATTCACCCCGCTCTCTGCCAGCGGCCCGAAAATGGCCGCGGCGATGCCAGGGCGGTCCTCGACCGTGACAAGTGTAAGCTTGGCTTCCTCGCGGCTATAGGCCACGCCCGAGACGACTTTGGATTCCATGATTTCATCCTCATCACAGACCAGGGTTCCAGAGGTTTCATCCGTCGCATCAAACGACGACAACACGCGCAGCCGCACCTTGTAGCGCATCGCCAGCTCGACGGAACGGGTCTGCAGCACCTTCGCGCCAAGGCTCGCAAGCTCCAGCATCTCTTCGAAGCTGATCTTTTCCAGCTTGCGCGCCTTCGAGGTGATTCGCGGATCGGTTGTGTAGATGCCATCGACATCGGTGTAGATATCGCAGCGCTCCGCCTTGAAGGCGGCGGCAAAGGCAACCGCGGTCGTGTCCGACCCGCCGCGGCCCAGCGTGGTGATCCGGCCCTCGTCGCTGACACCCTGAAACCCCGCGATCACCGCGACCTTGAAGCCCTCGGCGAATTTCGCGTCGATATTGGCGCGCGGGATATCCATGAACCGCGCCGCGCCATGCTGGCTCGTGGTCTGGATCGGCACCTGCCAGCCCTGCCAGGACCGTGCGGGAATGCCCATCTCCTGCAGCGTCAGCGCCATCAGCCCGGCCGTGACATTCTCGCCCGAACTGACGACGGCATCATATTCGCGCGCGTCATACAGCGGCGAGGTCTGGTTGACCCAGCCCACCAGCTCATTCGTCTTGCCCGACATGGCCGAGACGATGACGATCACATCATGGCCGCGCTCCACCTCGGCGCGGACCTTGGCGGCCGCATGGCGGATACGCTCCAGATCCGCGACCGAGGTGCCGCCGAATTTCATTACCAGAAGCGGCATGCGCCCACCACTCTCACCCCAGGAACCAACCCTTCATAGGGCCGGGCCGGGCGCCGCGCAAGACCGCGCACGGGGGGCTCAGCGCAGGTCTGCGCGGCGGCGCAGCGCGTCTACCCGCGCGCGGATCTCGGGGTGTACAGGGCCCTCGCGCGGGGTATCGGCGAGCGTCGTGAACCAGTGCTCGGGCGGGTTGCGGCCCGCGGCGCGGCGCGTCCAGCTGAGCGCGCGCAGCACGGCCTCGGCCGCGTCCGGCAGGCGCGCAGGCATCGCATGGCCATTGAGCGCGCCCCAGACCCGCGTCCAGCACCGCCCCACCGACCACGGGTTGTAGCCCCCGCCCCCCAGCACCATCAGCCGCGGCGCCATCGCCGCGAGCGCGGTCGCCATCTCGGCATGGGCATTGTTCGACAGCGCCAGCCGCGACAGCGGGTCTTCCTCGATCGCGTCAGAGCCGCATTGCAGCACGATCGCCTCGGGCGCGAATTGCGACAGCACCGGCAGGATCAGCCGGTCGCGCACCTCGCGCATCGCAGTGTCGTTGAACCCGCGCGGCACCGGCAGGTTCAGCGCCCGCCCCCCGCCATCATCCTCAAGCCTGCCGGTGAAGGGCCAGCGCCGCTCTTCATGCACCGAGATCAGGATCATGTCCTCGGCCCCGCCCAGCGCGGCCTCGACCCCGTCGCAATGATGCGCATCGATATCGACATAGGCGATGCGCGACAGTCCCAGCCCGCGCAGCGCCATGAGCGCCAGCACCGGATCGTTGAGGTAGCAAAACCCGTTCGCCTGATCGGCGAGCGCGTGATGCGTGCCACCGCCGGGCACATGCACGATGCCGCCCGCGCGCAGCAACTCGGCCGCCAGGATCACGCCGCCAGCCCCGGTCGCAGGGCGGCGGAACATCTCGGGGAAGACCGGGTTTGCCGTGGTGCCCAGCCCGTGGCGCGCCCGCGTCGCCGCATCAACCCCCTGCCGCGCTTCGGCCGCCTGCAGCGCCGCCACATACTCGGGGGTGTGAAAGGCCAGCAGCGCGGCGGGCTTGGCGCGCGGGCTCGGGCGATATTGCGCCTGCGGCAACCAGCCCAGCGCCCGGCCCAGATCCATCACCGTCGAGACCCGCGGGATATGCAGCGGGTGCCACGCGCCATAGCTCGATCCGCGATAGATCTCCGATCCGATGAACAGCGGCGTCATCATGCGCCTCGCACGATCACGGCAGGTTCGACCGGACCCGACCCGTGATCGGCCGTGCCGTGGGGCGCGTGCTTGACCCCCAGAAGCCCAGCAATTCCCCCTCGCGCCCGATCAGCGCCTTGTTGAAATTCCAGCTTGGCACATGCCCGTGCTCTTCGGCGAGCCAGCGGTAGAACGGATGCGCCTCAGCCCCACGCACGGGCGTGATCTGCGTGATCGGAAAGGTCAGCCCGGTCTGCACGCGGCAGAAATCTGCAACCTCTTCATTGCTCGACAGTTCCTGACGAAAATCATCCGAGGGCACTGCCAGCACCACCAGCCCCTGCGGCCCGTAAGTGTCATAAAGCGCCTGCATATCGCCATATTGACGCGTGAAGCCGCACAGTGACGCGGTGTTCACCACCAGCACGGGCTGGCCGCGCCAGTCGTCAAGATCGATCTCGGCCCCGTCAAGCGCTGTGAAGGAAAACCCCGAAGCGGGCCCTGCAAACATCGCCATCACCACTCCAAGAAAGAATCTGCGCATGTCATCCACCGTGCCTGCCAACGTGCCCGCTCCCGTGCCTGCGCGCGGATCTAGCGGCGCCGCGGGCCGGCTCAAGCGTTTTAATCGGGAAACAACATTTTGAAGGTTTACTGGCCTCAAACATGGTACGTCAGGATATGATCAAATTCTCCCTCAAATGCGACTCAGGCCACCGGTTCGAAAGCTGGTTCCAGTCGGGCGCGGCCTTCGAGCGGCTGCATGGCAGCGCGCTGGTCAGCTGCCCGGTCTGCGCCTCGACGCAAGTTGCGAAGGACGTGATGGCCCCGGCCCTGGCGACGCGCGCCCGCCCCGCCGCCGCCGCGCCCGCCGCCGCCGCCGACCCAGCGCCCGACCCGGACGCGGTTCAGGCGCGGCTCAGCGCCCTGCGCGCGCTGATCGAGAAGGACTCCGATTACGTCGGCGACCGCTTCGCCACCGAGGCGCGCGCGATGTATCTCGGCGATATCCCCAGCCGCCCCATTCATGGCGAGGCCCGCCCCGCCGAGGCGCGTTCCCTGATCGAGGACGGTGTGCCCGTCCTGCCGCTTCCCTTCATCCCGTCGCGCAAGGCAAATTGATCCCGAAGCAGGGCTTTTGACAGTTGTCACCGGCATGCGCCGCGATACTCTGATAGGGGCGCCGCGGGCATTTCCGCCCAGCCAGACGGACCAGAGCATGCTTGATCGACATCTGCGCCCCCTCATCGACCCGCCGCTCAACCTGCTGGGGCGCCGGATCGCGCGGCACGGGGTCTCGGCCAATGCTGTCACGCTGGCGGGGCTCGCGCTCGGGGTGGGCGCCGCCGGCGCGATCTGGTTCGAGGCCTATCTGGTGGCCATCGCGCTCATCTGCCTGTCGCGCTTCGCCGACGGGCTCGACGGGGCGGTGGCGCGCGTGGACGGCGTCACCGATTTCGGCGGCTATCTCGACATCACCTGCGACACGGCCTTCTGGGGGATGATCCCGCTTGCCTTCATCGCGCTCGATCCCGGCGCGCATGGCGTGGCGGGCGCGGTGCTGATCCTGAGCTTCTACATCAACCAAAGCAGTTTTCTGGGCTTCGCGATCCTGGCCGAGCGGCGCGGCATGCACACCCGCACGCAAGGGGTCAAATCGCTCTACTACACAAGCGGCCTGCTGGAAGGCACCGAAACGATCCTGTTTTTCATCATCCTCTGCCTGCTGCCGGGCTGGTTCATCCCGCTCGCCTACGGCTTTGCGGCGCTCACTGTGGTGACCGCCGTCGCGCGGGTGTGGCTCGCCGCGCGGCTGTTCGGAGGCGCGCCATGAGCGCGGCGGTCATCCGGCTGCAGGTCACCACGCGCGGCCCGGGCCTATACGAGATCACGGCCGCATTGCGCGCCCGGCTGCGCACCGCGCGCGATGGCGTGCTCACGGTCTTCGTGCAGCACACCTCGGCGAGTCTGCTGATCCAGGAAAACGCCGATCCGGATGTGCAGCGCGACCTGCAGGCCTTTTTCGCCCGGCTGGTGCCGCCCGCATCCGACCCCGCGATGGCCTATCTCACCCATCGCAGCGAGGGCCCCGACGACATGCCCGCCCATATCAAGGCCGCGATGATGCCCACGAGCCTGCAGATCCCCGTGATCGACGGCCAGATGGCGCTTGGCCGCTGGCAGGGCATCTATCTGGTCGAGCATCGCGACCACCCCCATACCCGGCACGTGATCGCGTCGCTCGGCTAGGCTTACCTTAGCCGACCAGATCCGCGAGCATCGCCGCCGTGCGCGGCAGGCGCGCGTGATCGCCATGCACTTCGAGGATCAGCCGCGCCCCGGGCGCGGAGCGTGCGAGATACTGCATCACCGGGCGCCAGGCGATCTGCCCGTCACCGGGGTGCCAGTGCCGGTCGGCATGGCCATCGACATCCTGCAGATGCACATGGCCCAGCGTCGCGCCGGCATGGCCCAGCATATCGATCAGGGGGGGCGCACCGTAATTCTGATGCGCAAGCTCGGCATGGCCCGTATCCACCGAAAGCTGCAGCCGCGCGCCGCCCATCCGGGCTGCCAGATCGGCGCGGTCGTCCGGGCTCGTGTCGTCGAGATTTTCCAGCACCAGCGTCACGCCCTCGCGCTCCGCGACCTCGAGCACCGGGGCAAGGCAGGCCGCGCAGGCGTCCATCAGCGACGCGCGCATGCCTGCATAATTGGTGTAATTCAGCACATGCCAGAAGGTGAAGGGCGAATGGATCACCATCATGTCCGCCCTGAGCGCGGCCGAAATCTCGATCCCCCGGATCAGCCGGCGCTGGATGATCGCGCGGATCTCGAGGTCGGGGTTCGACAGATCGAGCCCGAAGAACGGCCCATGCACGCCGCGCGGGCCGCGATGCCCGTCCAGCGCGCGGCGCAACTCGGCGACCAGATCGCGCGTGTCCCCCGCGATCACATCGGGGGCCAGAAAATCCTGGATCTCGATCGGGCGGTCGGCATCGAACAACCAGTCCCGCAAGAGGTCCATGTGATGAAGCTGGACCGCGGCACCGATGGGGGGACAGGGCATGGGGGCTCCTCTGGAACGCGGGCCGCGCGCTCAAAGCCCGCGGTTGGGGCGGTTGGGATGCACCGGCCCGCCCAGCGACATCGGCATCGACAGCTTCGAGACCTGCTCGGCAATCGGTGGCACCGAGAGCGGATGCGTCGCCGTGCTGTAGCTGCGCGTCATGTCCAGATTCTGCCAGACACCATCATGGAACACCTCGAGTGCGGCAAATTTCGCCTTGTAATCCATCTTGGAACTGCCCGGCACCCAATAGCCGAGATAGACGTAGGGAAGCTCGATCCGGCGCGCAAGCTCGACCTGATCGAGGATCATGTAGCTGCCGAGCGAGCCCTGCGCGCGCTCGGGGTCGAAGAAGGAATAGACCAGGCTCAACCCGTCATCGAGCACATCTGTCAGGCACACCGCCGCCAGCGCATCAAGCCCCTTCGCCCCGTTCTCGCGATATTCGAGGATCCGGGTGCGCACGGGCGTCTCCTCGACCATGGCGGCGAATTCGAACACATCCATGTCGGCCATGCCGCCATCGGCGTGGCGGCTGTCGAGATAGCGGCGGAACAGGTCATACTGATCCTCGGTGGCCCAGGCGCTCGTCACGTTGCGCTGCAGGCTGGCATTGCGCCGCATCACCCGGCGCTGCGAGCGCGAGGGCGTGAAATCGGCCACCCGGATGCGCGCCGACAGGCACGCGCAGCAATCCGCGCAGGACGGCCGATAGAGCACATTCTGCGAGCGCCGGAACCCCTGCTTGGACAGGCAGTCATTCATCGCCTCCGCCTGATCGCCCTGCAATGCCGTGAACAGCTTCCGCTCCATCCGGCCGGCAAGATACGGGCAGGGCTGCGGAGCGGTCACATAGAACTGCGGAATGCTCGGCAGGCTGTGGCGCATGAGGGATCTCTGGAAAAACGGCGACTAATGCATAACGTAGCAGTGCTTCGCGCGTTCGCCAAGGGGGCAGCGAGATCAGCCCTCTGCGCGCTTGTTCAGGATGGTCACGGAAAGGATCCGGTCATGCAGGCCCTGCCGGTGCGGCGAGATCAGGATCATCACGATCGACACGATCTGCAAGGGCAGGAACGCCCAGATTCCGGCATGAAGCGCGGAATAGGCCAGCGCCGTCGTCGGATCTGGCGCACGCCCGTCCAGGCCCCGCCAGTCCAGCGCGGTCAGCATCATCCCCAGCGTCGCGCCATAACGCGCGAGCATCACGGTCCGGTAGCCGACCGAGATCGCAAAGAACAGAAGCGGCATGAAGAAGAGCCCCGTGAACAGCGTCAGCACCAGCCCCGCCAGCAGCAGCACAAGCACCACCGCCAGATCGATCGCCCAGGCAAGACTGCGCTTGAGCGGCACATCGGCATAGAATTCGGGCTGCAACTGAGGGTCGGGCAGGCTCATTCGACAAAATCCGCAAGCGTGGCACTGGCTGCAGACATAAGCGCTTGCGGGGCAATTGAGAAGACATGGCGTGGTGTGCCCGCCGCGGCCCAGACGCGGGCGAAATCGCACAGGCGCGGATCCATCCAGACCGTGGGCGGGGTCAGGTGCCCGAAAGGCGCGACCCCGCCGATGGCAAAGCCCGTCTGCGCGCGCACCAGGTTTGCATCCGCGCGCGCCAGATCCTCGCCCGCCAGCGCCGAGGCCTTGTCCGCGGCCACCCGGTTGCCCCCCGCGGTCAGGAACAGCCGCACCGCGCCCGAGCGCGTGCCGCAGAAGATGATCGATTTCACGATCTGGTCGATCTCGCAGCCGCAGGCGCGCGCGGCTTCCTCGGCAGTGCGGGCCGCGCCCGCCTCGCGAATCGTGTTCTCCAGCCCCGCTTCTTCCAGCGCACGGGCAACGCGGCGCACGGATTTGCTCATAGCTCAGTCAAGCGCGTCGAGCACATCGCCCAGCGTGCCGACAAGCTGGTCGATATGGTCTTTCTCGATGATCAGCGGCGGGGACATCGCGATGATATCGCCCGTGGTGCGGATCAGCACGCCCTTCTCATAGGCCTT
>SLKB01000256.1 GCA_007134805.1 Paracoccaceae bacterium | reverse complement strand
GCGCGCGCAACCAGCGGTGCGGTGCCCGCGCAGACAGGCCGTTCTGCCAGCCTGTCCCAGAAGGCGGGGCAGAGCGCGTAGCTTTCCCAGATCAGCGTGATTGCCTTATCCTGGGCGCAGTCGGGCAGGAAGGGGCGGGTCCTGAGCAGGTCCAGAATGCCCTCGATCAGCCCCTCGCAGGCGATCTGCGTGCCGTAGCGTTCGGCTTGCGCGCGGATCAGCTCCAGAAGTGCGATGATCAACTGCGTGCGCAGCTCTGGCCCGATCCCGGCCGGCGCGCCGTAGCCCGGATCCGCCCCGAGCCGTCGCGCCAGCCAGCCGAGCGCCGGTGTGACCAGCCAGCCAGCGCTGGCCTTGTGCATCGTGAGAAGCGCCAGAATGTCCTGCGCCTGGCCTGCGGCCCAGAGCATGGGCAGCATCGCCGTGTCGGCCCAGAGATCGCCCCGCAGCGCCCAGGCGGGGACCGGGGCCGCGGCCCGCGCCAGCGCCAATGGGTCGGCATGGGCGCAGAACCATTCGCTCAGAAACAGGGCAAGCTGCGCACGCTCGTCTCTGGTCAGGGGGGCGGCCAGACTGGTGAAGAGGGGCAGCGGCGCGGGGGTGCGGCCCGCGCCGATTGCCGCATGGAAATCATCGCGGGCCTTGAGGCTGGGCGCTTTGGCGGCCAGATCGGGCAAGGCCCGGCTGTGACGCGGCCCCATGCGGGCCACGCCGCGACATTGCAGGCCGGGGGCGAGCGCGGCGATCACGCGCTCGCTGGCCTGGTCCCAGAGCTTCGCGTGATGCAGATGCTCGATAGCCTGCAGTTGCAGTCGCGCGTTGAGCGGCAGATATCCTTTGCCCAGCGCCCCTTCGAGCAGATCGCAGATCTGCGCAGGCTTGAGCGTCAGTGTCGCCGTGGCGCGCGTATCCTCAAGATGCAGCTGCAGGGGGCCATCGCCCGCGTCCTGCCACAGCCGTCCGGGCAGGAAGGCGCGGGCCCCGGTGCCGAACCGCCCCGGGCTGGGCAGCAGGGACAGGGTCTCGTCATCGCGGCCCCAGCGCAGGCGCGCGCGGCCCGAGGCGCCGGGCCACAGGAGGGACAGATCCTCGGCCAGATGCGCGTCCGTCCGGGCCGGGTCACGCACGTGAAGATCGTGCAAGGCCGCGGGCCAGATCATCTGCGCGATCTGATCGAGTGCGGGGAAGCCGCGGCGCAGTCCCATGCGCCCGGAGGCGGCGCGCGCAGGCCAGCGATCGAGCAGTCCGAGCCGCGCGCCGTCGAGCACGAGTTCAGCCTTCAGCCCGCCCAGCCCGTCGGCGCTGAAACATAGCTCGAGCTCATGCAGCCGGGGCCCGAGACGGGCCGGGAGCGGCCATTCGCGCCGCCACCCTTCTACACCCCAGCGGTTGACGACAATGCACCCTGCCTCGCGGCGCAGCGACAGATGCAGGATCAGCCGTGCGCAGGCGCGGTCCCAGAAATCGATCTGGGCAAAGGCACTCTCGCGCAGGTCCAGCTGCAGCCAGATCGCGAGTCCCGCGCGCGGCACAAACGATACAAGCCGCGCCGGATCGAGCCTCGGCGCATCCGGACCCAAAGGCAGCCGGGCGTGTCGCAAAGCTACAGGGTGCAGCGACATCGGCGGCTCAGGCGGCGTGGGTCAGGCGCGTTGCCATGACATCGGCGATGATATCGGCGCCCGGGTGCGCGCCCAGAAGATCGAACAGCGGTTCAAATGCGGCGTGATCGGCAGTGTAGGCGTCATACTGCAGCAGCACCGAGCGGTCAGGATGGGCTGCATGGACCGCATGGAACACCGCTTCCGCCGCATTGAGAACACCTTTGACGCGCTCAGGATCCTGCCCGCGCCACCAGCCGGACTGCATGACGTCGGCGTGGTTGCGGGTGTTGAACACAAGCCGTGCCTTGGGGAAGACCTGTAGCAGGAACTCCAGATAGGCAGTGAAATGCTCCGGGTCGTGCAGGAGGCGGATCTCCTTGAACCCGCTGACCTGCGCGCCGAGGGCGGGTTGCAGGACTGTCCGGACGAAGCTTTCGACAAGGGCCGCGGCATAGCGGTCCGGATCGATCCGTTCGGCGCCGAACCAGGGGTGGCTGCTGCTCGAGGGCGCGCCTTGCGCGCGCATTCCGAAGATATTGGGGCTTTTCACGATCGCGCGCCAGCTGTCGAAGAGCGGCACCAGCGCGTTGTTGTTCTCGCCCCGGATCTGGTATCCGGGGAGCGTGTTGACAAGCCTTTGCAGCAATGTGGAGCCGGATCGCCCGTAGGTGACGATGAAGACATAACCGCCGGGCGGGTGCTGGAACTCTGGCATTGACTGCCCTCCTGGACTGGGCATCGGGACGGGACTCGCCCTTCACGGGCATGGATCTTAACCAGCGTTAACGAAAACTGGTTCAGGAATGGTTAACGCAGGCTTGGAGCGCGTGGTCAGCTTAACGATTCCCAGGCAAGCTTGACAGCCCATGATCGAAAAATTATCGCTATGGTTGTGCGCGCCGGGGCGCGCGCCGGGCTTGCCCCGACCCCCGAGCGACGAGGCGCGCCATCTCCGGTCCGTTCACCTATTGGCCTGACAGCGAGGAAGCGCGGCAGGCTTGCCGCGCGCTGCGGCAACAGGCGCGGGGCCAGAGCCCGCAGGCCCTGCGCGCATTGGCCGAGGCGCATGAGACGCGGGGCGATTACCGTGCCGCAGCGATCTGTTTCGACGCGCTTGCCGAGGTCTCTGGCACGGTTGAGGCGCTGCGCGCACTCGCGCGGATGGAGCGAAAATGTCGCGCCTATGGCCGCGCGATCGCAGCGCTTCTGACTGCGCGCGCGCATGCGCCCGACGCGCTCGAGCCGCTCCGCGAACTGGCCGAGACCGCGATGCTGGCACAGGATTTCGCGCTGGGGCAGCAATGCTGGGCCGAGATCATCGACCGGCTCGGCCGGCAGGCGCATTCCTATGCCGTGCTCCGGGCGCTCGCCTGTCACCGCCAGCTTGGCGATGAGGAGGGCGCGCAGGCGCTTCTGGGGCGATCCGCGGCGATCCTGCAGGCCCATCTGCCCCCGCCCGCCACCCGGATGCTCTGCGAGGGCGTGCGGCCGCTGCGCCCGGGCCTTTACATGATCACGGGCAATAACGGGACGGGCAAGACCACGCTCGGGCATTTCCTGCAGGCGCTGGGCGACCCGGTGATCGACGCCGACACGGAGATTGCCTTCTTCTCACGGGGCGCATTCACGTCCGAGGTTCGCCATGACCTGAAGGCGCGCGCCTGTCCGGAGGCGCCGGAAGCCCCGGTGGTCTGGATCTGGGATCGCGCGCGCTTCGACAGGGTGCGGGCGTGCGCGACGGGGTGCGCAACCTTTCTGATCGGCGGCAATGGCCAGCTTGCGGCCGGTTTCGCGCCCGAGGCCGTGGAGGTCTTCCACCTTGTCGCGCCCGACGATGTCATTGCGGCGCGGCTCTCAAAGCGCGACTCGGTCAGTCATCGGGTCGGCTCGCATGGCTACCGGGCGGCGCTCAGGCGGAATGCCCGTGCCGCCACACCGCCCTATCGGGCGCGCATCCTGCGCTCTGACCGGCCCGTCTGGGAAATCGGCGCGGCAGTGCATGCGCCACCGCCGGACCCGCAGGCCTGAGCGGGAGCCACGCGGCCCGTGCGCAGCCGCATTAATCACACGACAAGATTTTTGCGGCAGCGTGTGAAACGGGCCGGCTCCTGGCCCCATCCGATGACGCAACGAGAGGCTTTCGATGATGTCGCCTGCGGCCGACCGACCGGACAGGGCGCGCCCGGACCCCCGTGATCTGCTGACGCCGAAGGCGCAGAGCGTGATCTGGGGCATCGGCGCGATCAGTGTCTTCACGAATCTGCTGATGCTGACGGGCCCGCTCTTCATGCTGCAGATCTATGACCGCGTGCTCGCCAGCCGGTCCGAGGCGACGCTGGTCGTGCTTTTGGGGCTGGTGGCGTTCCTGTATCTGATGCTCGGGCTTCTGGACCATGCGCGCGCGCGGATCGGCGCGCGGCTGGGCGCCGATCTGCAACAGCGCCTTGATCTGGCCGTGTTCCGGCGCGCGCTCACGGCTGGCAATGGGCGCGCGGCGCGGCGCGGCGCCGCGCAGGCGCCGCAGGATGTCGCACTTCTGCAGCAACTGGCGGGAAGCCCGGTGTTCATGGCGCTGTTCGATTTTCCCTGGGTGCCGCTCTTTCTGATCGTGATTGCGCTGCTGCATCCGCTGCTGGGGCTCTTTGCCCTGGGCGCGACGCTCGTGCTGGCCATGCTGAGCCTCGTGAACATGCGCCTCAACCGCGCCCGGATCGCCGAGGGCGCGCGCGCGGCCGCATCCTCGGAGCAGACGGCGCGCCAGCTTGTCGCGCAGTCTCCGGCGCTGGGCACGCTTGGCATGCTCGAGCCGGCGCTTGCGGGCTGGGCGCGCCAGCGCCTGGAAGCGCTGCATCTCGCGATCGCGGCCAATGACGGCACCGGGCGCTTCGGTGCGAGCGCAAAGGCGCTGCGCCTGTTCCTGCAATCGGCGATCCTCGGGCTTGGGGCGTGGCTGGTGCTCAGCGCCGGGCTGAGCCCCGGCGCGATGATCGCCGCGTCGATCATCCTGGGGCGTGCGCTTGCGCCGCTTGATCAGGTGATCGGCGCGTGGCCGCAGGTTCAGGCCGCGCGCGCCGCGATGTCGCGCCTGCAGGGGCTGCTTGCCGCGCCGGACAATGACCATGCGCGGACCGAGCTGCCACACCCGACGGCAGAGTTGTCGGTGCGCGGGCTGGTCGTCCACAGGCGCGAGGGTGCGTCCGCCGCCCCCCCTGTCCTGCGCGGTGTCAGTCTTGCGCTGCACCCCGGCGAGGCGCTGGGGATCATCGGCGCCTCGGGCGCGGGCAAATCGACGCTTGTCGAGGCCCTTGTCGGCGGCCTGAGCGCGGATGCCGGCGAGATCCGTCTGGGCGGCGCGCGGCTTGCGCATTACGCGCCCGCACAGCTTGGCCGTCTGATCGGGTATCTGCCCCAGCGGGTGGTGTTCTTCCCTGGCCGGCTGCGCGACAATATCGCCCGGCTTGACCCTGACGCACCGGATGCGGCGGTAATCGCTGCGGCGAAGGCGGCAGGCGTGCATGAGGTGATCCTGTCGCTGCCGGAAGGCTATGACACCTGGATCGAGGCGGATGGACGCCCGCTTTCGGGTGGGCAGGTGCAGCGGGTCGCGCTTGCGCGCGCGCTCTTTGGCGATCCGGTGCTGCTGGTGCTTGACGAGCCGAACGCGCATCTCGATGGCGCGGGCGCGGCCGCACTGGATGCCGCGATCCGCGCGGCCAAGGCGCGCGAGGCGGCCGTGCTGATCACGGCGCATCGTCCCGCGGCGCTCGCCAATTGCGATCAGATCCTGTTGCTCGATGCGGGGCGCATTGCCTCTGCCGGCCCGCCTGATGCCATGCTGCGCAAGCTCGCCCAGACGCCCACGACGCCCGAGCGGGGCAGCCCCGATCTCGCCGGTTCCGCAATCATCTTCCCCTGGGCGAGTTCCAGCGCCGAGAGCCAGTCATGAGCCGACTTGACCCCGCTGCGCTGGGCTTCGCGCGTCATGCCCGTCTTGCGATCGTCAGCCTCATCTGCCTGATCGCGGGTTTTGGCAGTTGGGCCGGCCTGACGATGATTTCGGGCGCGGTGATTGCGGCGGGCCAGATCATCGTGCTCGATGAGCAGCAGATCATCCAGCATCCCGAGGGCGGCGTTGTGGCCGAGATCCTGGTGCGCGACGGGGACCGGGTCGAGGCGGGCGCGATCCTGATGCGGCTTGAAGGGACCCGGCTGCGCGCCGATCTTGCGATGATCGACGCCCAGCGCAACGACCTGCTCGCGCGCACGGCGCGGCTGGAAGCGATCCGCGACGGGCGTGCCGAGGTGATCTTTCCGGTGCATCTGATGGAGGCCGCGCAGCACCAGCCCGCGCGCGAGGTGCAGATCGCGTCCCAGATGGCCGGGCAAACGCAGCTTTTTCTGGCACAACGCGACAGCCGCGCCGGGATCCTGAGCCAGCTTGACCATCGGCGCGCGCAAATTGACACGCAGATCGAGGGGATCGAGGCGCAACTGGCCGCGCTTGACCGCGAACTCGATCTGATCGCGCGCGACTACAATGCGCAAAGCCAGCTTCTGGATCGCGGGCTTGCGCAAGTCGCCCGGGTGATCGCGCTCGAGCGCGAGATGGCGCGGCTGGATGGGCGGCGCGGCGAGCTTGTGGCCGAACGCGCCGCAGCGGCCGAGCGCAGATCCGAGATCAGCCAGCAGGCGCTCTCGATCGATGCGCAGGCGCGCGAAGGGGCCGAGCGCGAATTGCGCGACATCTCGTTGCGGCTGGTCGAGTTGACCGAGGCCTATCACGCGCGCGCCGAGGCTCTCGACAGGCTTGACCTGCGTGCCCCGGTTGCTGGCATTGTGCATGGGCTGCAGGTCACGACCCCACGCGCGGTCCTGCGCAGCGCAGAGCCCGCCGCCCGGATCGTGCCCAGCGACCGCCCGCTCATGGTCCGCGCGCGCCTAGCGCCCGCCGATATCGATCAGGTGTTTCCGGGCCAGAGCGCTGTCGTCGCGTTCACTGGGCTCAACATGCGCGATCTGCCACAGCTTGAAGCAGCGGTCGAGAAGATTTCTGCCGATACGTTCGACGAGCCAGGATCAGGGCAGCAGTATTACCGGGTCGACCTGAGGCTTGCTGCCGATACGCTGGATCGGATCGGCGCGGCGATCCTGCGCCCGGGCATGCAGGTCGAGCTGTTTTTCGAGACTGGTGCGCAACGGCCGATCAGCTACCTGACAAGCCCGCTCACTGCGTATTTCAGCCGCGCGCTGCGCGAAAGCTGACACCGCGCTCCCCGGCGCTCAGGCATCGAGCGCGCGGGCGAGGATCTGCATGTAGACCGCGTGGGCCGGCGCAAGCAGCGCGTCGGGGAAGTCGAAATTCGGATCATGCAGACCCGGTTGCTCGCGCCCGGCCCCGAGAAAGAAGAGCGCGATCGGCATATGCTGGCCAAAGGCGCCGAAATCCTCGGACGCGCGCATGGGAAAGCGGTACTCGGCCAGCGGCACCCCGACATCAGTGCAGGCCGCAGCAATGATGCGGGCAGCGCCCGGGTCGTTCACTGTCGCGGCAAAGGGGTCGTGGCGCGTGATCGCGATGCGGGTGGCGTGGGCCTCGGCGGCGCCGCGCGTGACGCGGATGATCTCGTGCTCGAGCGCGTCGAGCACAGGATCGTCGCGGCTGCGCAGGGTGACATGCGCCGCAAGCCGCCCCGGCGCGATCCCGAAGCTCGGCGCGCCCATCTGCAGATGGCACAGTGTCGCGAGCTTGAACTCGGGCCCCATCGGCGAGGGGATCGCATGCGCGTCGAGCGCGGTGAGGATCGCGCGCAGGGCGCGGGCGGGCGATTGGCCGGTTTCGGGGGTTGCGGCATGGGCCTCGCGCCCGTCGAGCTCGATGCGCAATCCTACCGAGGCGCAACTGGCCGGCCCCGGCGCGACCGCGACCGCCCCGCGCGCGATCCCCGGCATGACATGGAGCGCGAAGCCGATATCCGGGGCGAGGGCGTGGAAGGCAGGATCAGCGAGCACGGCCTGCGCGCCGGCGCCGGTTTCTTCGGCCGGCTGGAACAGCAGGATGACGCGTCCGCGCTCCGGGCGCTGCGCCGACAGGCTGCGCCCGACCCCGGCAAGGGCGGTCATATGCCCGTCATGGCCGCACAGATGCGCCACGCCCGTGACGCGCGAGCGGTGCGGCCGCCCGGACGCCTCTGTGATCGGCAACGCGTCCAACTCGGCGCGCAGCATCACGCTCGGGCCGGCGCGCGCGCCCTCATAGACGACCGCAAGCCCGTGGCCGCCCAGCCCGGTGACGATCCGGTCCGGCGATGTGGGGCGCAACGCCTCGAGCAGGGTCTGGACTGTGCGCGCCTCTTGCCCCGAGAGATCCGGTGTCATGTGAAGCGCGTGGCGCAGCCGGATCAGGGCGTCCAGATCGTGCGGGGCGTGCGCTATCATGCGCGTACCCTGACCTGCCTGGGCCGCGTCCGGCGCGAGTGCGTCTCAGCGGCCACGAATACGCGGGTCGAGCGCATCGCGCAGCCCGTCCCCTATATAGTTGACGCTCAGCACAGTGAGCGAGATGAACAGGCCCGGCCAGACCACGCGCGAGGGGTATTGCTCGATCCAGTCGCGGCCATCGTAGAGGATCCGCCCCCATGTCGGGAAATCGGGTGGAAAGCCGAGCCCGAGAAAGGACAGCGCCGATTCCGTGATGATCGCGGTCGCGATTCCGAGCGTGGCCGAGACCATGATCGGAGAGAGCACATTGGGCAGCACGTGGCGCGTGTTGATCCGCAGCGAGGGCGTGCCGATCGACCGCGCGGCGAGGACGAATTCACGCTCCTTCAGCGCCAGCACATCGCCGCGCACGATCCGGGCGGTCTGCATCCAGCTGGTGATTGCGATGGCAAAGACGATCAGCGCGAAGACCCCGAACGCCTGGCCGAAGGTGGCTTCGAGCATGTCGCGGAAGAGCGTCACGAGGATCAGCAGAAGCGGCAGCAGCGGCAGCGCGAGGAAGAGGTCGGTGAGTCGCATCAGCGGGCTGTCGAGTAGTTTGAAATACCCCGCCAGTACCCCGATCAGCGTGCCGATCACCAGCCCCAGCAGCATCGCGACAAGCCCCACCGCGACCGAGATCCGCCCGCCATAGATCATCCGGGCAAGCATGTCGCGGCCCAGCTGGTCCGTGCCCAGCGGGTGCTGCCAGCTCATCCCCTGATTGCGCGAGCGGATGTTGATCTGGCCGGGATCGACCTGCCAGATCCAGGGGCCAACAGCGACAAAGAGGATGATCAGCAGAAAGACAGTAAGCCCCGCAAGCGCGCCGCGATGGTTTTTGAACTGGTCCCAGACATCCCACCACTGGTTGCGCGGCGGCCGAAACGCCTCGTCCGGGGTGAAGGGGACGGGTTTGGCGGCGTCAGTCATAGCGGATCCTCGGGTCAAGGATGCCGTAGAGCACATCGGCGATCAGGTTGAAGAGCACGATCAGGATCGCGAAGATGAAGGTGATCGTCTGCACCATCGGCCAGTCGCTGACATAGATCGCGCGGATCAGCGCATCGCCCAGCCCGTTCACGCGGAAGATCTGTTCGGTGATGATCGCGCCGGTGAACACGGTGGGGATGCCGATGGCGATGA
Organism: Paracoccaceae bacterium; assembly: GCA_007134805.1. GTDB lineage: Bacteria > Pseudomonadota > Alphaproteobacteria > Rhodobacterales > Rhodobacteraceae > Roseinatronobacter. Next base: position 37 of record SLKB01000256.1, on the reverse strand, counting down.
CCGTGACGACCGGGATCATCGAATTGCGCAACACGTG
>SLKB01000405.1 GCA_007134805.1 Paracoccaceae bacterium | reverse complement strand
GGCGGGAAGTCGCGATAGACGCCGATCTCGATGAAGCCGCGCTCGACGATCGCATCGTAATCGATGCCGACCCGGTCACGACCCGTATCGTCAGAGGGGTATTCACGGGCAAAAGGCCCTGATCCGGCAAGGATCAGGGCAGTCATCAGCACAATCGCTGACAGGGAGGTCTTGAAGGACATCAATATCTCCATCCGGGTTTGAGCTTCACCGCGATACGGACAGTCCGATTGTCAGAGTCTCATCCGCGTCGCGCAGGAAACGGTCGCCGCCGCGTTCCAGGATGACGGCCGCACGGCGCGCGATGCTGTCAGCCTTTGGTGCGCCGGACATGGTCGGGATTTCGAGCGCGATCGCGTGCAGTTCCGCGTGCAGGGCCTCGATCTCTTCGGCATACTCCTCCACTGTGGCAGAACCATCGGCAATCGCCTCCTGCTTGTCGCGCAACCCGTCGCGGATCTCGCGGAGGCGGGGCATGAAATCGGCCATCGCGTCAGGGTCGGGGCGCGCTTCGATATAGGTGCGGATCGCCCACATGGCTTCCTGGTTCATCAGGTCCTCATAGGCGGGCATCCGGTCGCCCGAGCCGCGGCGAATGCGCTCCATGTACCATTCGTCATCCATCTCCTCGGCCATCAGGAAGCGCAGATCGGGCGCAAGCCCGCCAGATATCGCCTCGAGCCCGTGGCAGCGCGCGCAGTTCTGGTTGTAGCCGCTGTCACCGATACGCAAGGCGCGCTCCCAATAGGGGCTGTCGGGGTCACGGAACGGGTTCTCGAACTCCCAGCCATCGGTCAGTTCGGGAAGCCCTTCGGTATTCACGGGCTGCGGCGTCACATCGCCATGCGCCAGCGCCATCCCTGCCGAGAGCGTGAAGGCAAGCGCGGCGAAGGTCGCGCGGCGGGTCTGGGTCTGGGTCATGGTATCCTCCGTTCATGAAGCATCTGCGTTGATCTGACACTACCGATGCAGGCCCGCCCGCGCCATTCGACCATGGGTTATGAGACCAATGTCGAAGGCGCGCGCGCTCCTCGGTCGGACCCGGCGTGATCAATTGCCTTGTACGCGTCTGCATGGGTGGGCGTCAGGCTTGCAAGCGTGCAAGCCAGCGCCGGCGCCGGGGCAGGGATGCGGAAGTCTGTCATGGGGGAATTTCCTGGCGTCTGATTATTCAACGATGAACGTGCCGGTCATGCCGCGGTCTTCCAGGCCGCGGCAACCGAACTGGTAAGTGCCGGGCCGGATCGGGACGAAGAACACTTCCACCTCGCCGTCCATGTCCATTTCCAGCTCATACAGATAGGCGACCTTGATCTCCATGTTCCCGGCCTCGATCTTGCGGATCCAGGCGTTCTTGAAGAAGGAGGGCGCCTCCCAGTTGCATTCGTGCCAGCCCACAGCCTGAATCGTCATCCGATAGGCCTGCCCGGTCTGCATCTGGAATTCATCGGGCTCCATCCCGAAGCCATTGTCGCCCGTGCCGACCTGCAATTCCAAGGGAACAGGCAGCGACGCAAGATCGCCGCCGATTGCATGGGCTGCACCGCTGGCCGCCAGCATTCCCGCCGCGGCGAAGGTTGTGATCCGTTTCATTCCTGTCTCCTCCCGTGAATAAGATGACGTCAGTCAATCAGAGACGAATAGGGCACGGAATACGACCATGGTCCATCGCACGAAGGTCGTATTTCGTGCCCTGCCCCCTTCGACTAGCGTTGCAGATGCCTGTGGGAGGAGGCACGATGAGATATCACCAGACCCTGTTGACGAGCCTTGTGGCAAGCGTCATGGCCAGCCCCGTCGCGGCCAGCATCGACGTGCCCATCGCCTATCTTGAACGCGCCGTCGAACGCCCGCCGGTGCTGACCAATCTCGACCCGATTCCGGACGATCTGGGCCGCATGGGCGCGCAACTGGGGCTTGCCGACAACGCCACCACGGGCGGGTTCATGGGCCACAACTACACGCTTTCCGCGCAGGTCGTCGGTCTGGATGAGGACTGGCTCGAGGCCGCGCGCGCAGTCCTTGCCGAGTATCGCATCCTTGTGGTCCATGCGCCCGCCGAGGATCTCCTGGCGCTCGCCGATCTGCCAGAGGCCGAAGATGCGCTCATCTTCAATGCCAGCGCCGAAGCCGAAGCGCTGCGCGAGGAAGCGTGTCGCGCCAATCTTCTGCACACGATGCCAAGCTTCGCGATGCGCGCCGACGCGCTGATGCAGTTTCTCGTCTCGAAACGCTGGACGGATCTCGTGATGATCACGGGCCAGCGCCCTGCCGATCAGGATTTCGCCGCGGCGCTGCGCAACTCGGCCACCAAATTCGGCGCGCGCATCCGTGCTGAGAGAGCATGGGACAATTCGTCGGACATGCGGCGCAATATCGGGCAGGAATTCCCGCTCTTCACACAGGATTTTCCAAGCCATCACGTGATGCTGGTGGCCGATGAGGCAGGCGATTTCGGCCCCTATCTGGAATTCAACGCATGGGAGCCGCGGCCCGTCGCCGGGTCGGCGGGCGCGCGCCCCGATGCCTGGTCCGACCGGGTGGAAGCTTACGGCGCCGCGCAACTGCAACTGCGGTTCAAGCGGCTTGCCGACCGGCCCATGGGCGCGCTCGACTATGCCGCCTGGGCGGCCGTGCGGTCCGTGGGCGAGGCCGTGACGCGGATCAATGCGGCCGATGCCGGCGCGATCCGCGACTATATCCTCGGCGACGATTTCGAACTCGCCGCCTTCAAGGGCGCGGCCGTGACCTTCCGCGACTGGAACGGCCAGATGCGCCAGCCCATGCCCGTCGCCACGCGCACGTCCCTTGTCGCCATGACCCCGATGCCAGGCTTCCTGCACCAGGTAAGCACCCTCGACACTCTGGGCCGCGACCGGCCCGAAACGGCCTGCACGGCCTTTGACCAGAAGGACTGATGATGATGATCCGCACTGCTTTCTCCGCGCTCGCCCTGACGCTCGCCACCCCGGCGCTTGCGCAGGAGGTCTGGATCTCGAACGAGCGTGACAACACGATCAGCATCATCGACGTGCCCAGCATGGAAGTGGTCGAGACGATCAAGGTCGGTGCCCGTCCGCGCGGGCTCATGTTCAGCCATGACCACAAGGTGGCGTATCTCTGCGCCTCCGATGACAGCACGATCCAGGTCATCGATGTCGAGACCCGCGAGATCCTGCACAACCTGCCGTCGGGCGAGAACCCGGAAACCTTCGCGCTGCACCCTGACAATCGCCATATCTGGATCTCGAACGAGGACGACAACATCACCTCGGTGCTCGATGTCGAACAGCGGGTGATCGTTGCCCAGATCCCCGTCGGCGTGGAGCCAGAGGGCAAGGCGATCAACCGCGCCGGCACCATCGCCATCACCACCTCCGAGACGACGAACATGGCGCATTGGATCGACACCGAAACCTTCGAGATCTTCCACAACTCGCTCGTGGGCTCGCGTCCGCGCCATGCCGAGTTCACCTCGGATGACAAGCGCCTCTTTGTCAGCGCCGAAATCGGCGGTGGCTTGCATGTCTTCGATACCGAAACCCGCGAGGAACTGGCCGAGATCCGCTTCGAGATCCCTGATGTCCATCCCCATGACGTGCAACCCGTGGGCTTCAAGCTGACCGAGGACATGCGCCGCGTCTATGTGGCGCTTGGGCCGGCCAACCGGGTCGCCGTGGTCGACGCTCAGACCTATGAGGTGCTTGGCTATCACATGGTGGGGCGCCGCGTGTGGCACATGGCGATGTCGGAAGATGAGACCAAACTCTTTACCACCAACGGCGTCTCGGGGGATGTGACGATTATCGACCTCGTGCGCGACGAGCCGGTCAAGACGGTCAAGGTGGGCCGCTTCCCCTGGGGGGCTGCCTATCGTCCAGCAGACAGCTGATGGCCGCGCTCGAGGTCGCGGACCTCAGCTTCCGCTACGGGGCGAAAGAGGCGCTGAAAGGCGTCTCTTTTCGCGTCCAGCCGGGCGAGTTCTGCGCGCTCCTCGGGCCCAATGGCGCGGGCAAATCGACCCTTTTCGCGCTGCTGACGCGACTGTTCGTGGCCCGGCAGGGGCGTATTTCCGTCATGGGGCGCGATCTGCAGGCGGACCCGCGCGCGGCGCTGGCGCAGATGGGCGTCGTGTTCCAGCAATCGACGCTCGATCTCGATCTGAGCGTCGCGCGCAACCTTGCCTATTTCGGCGCGCTGCACGGGCTCTCGCGGCGCGAGGCGCAGCTGCGCGCGGGCGAAGTGCTTGAACGGCTCGATATGGCCGAGCGGGCGCGCGAGAAGACCCGCGCGCTCAATGGCGGGCACCGCCGCCGGCTGGAGATCGCGCGCGCGCTCATGCACCGCCCCCGCCTTCTGCTGCTCGATGAACCGACAGTGGGCCTCGACGCCCGCGCGCGCGCCGCGATCACGGCGCATGTCCACGATCTGGCCCGTAGCGACGGGATTGCCGTGCTCTGGGCCACGCATCTGGTCGATGAGGTCGCGCCCGAGGATACTGTGCTGATCCTGCATCGCGGTCAGATCCTCGAGACGGGCCGCGCCGCGCGGATCGCCGGTGACAGGGGTCTCGCGACCCATTTCATGGCGCTGACCGAGGAAATCGCATGAGCGCCTATCTGCGCGCCATGGCCGCGATCCTCGGGCGCGAAGCACTGCGCTTCGTGACACAGCGCGAGCGCTTTCTCGCAGCACTCGTGCGCCCGCTCGTCTGGCTTCTGGTCTTTGCCGCAGGGTTCCGCGCGGCGCTGGGCCTGTCGATCACCCCGCCCTATCAGACCTATATCACCTATGAGGTCTATATCGTCCCGGGCCTCATCGCGATGATCCAGCTGTTCAATGCGATGCAATCGGCGCTGAGCCTTGTCTATGATCGCGAGATGGGCTCGATGCGGCTTCTGCTCACGGCGCCCCTGCCGCGCTGGTGGCTGCTCTTCTCGAAACTGCTTGCAGGCGTGTTCGTCTCGATCCTGCAAGTCTATGCCTTTCTCGCCATTGCCTGGATCTACGGGATCACATTCCCGCCCATGGGCTATGTGATGGCGCTGCCCGCGCTTCTGGCCTCCGGGCTGATGCTGGGGGCGGTGGGGCTGTTTCTTGCCTCGACCATCCGGCAGCTCGAGAATTTCGCGGGTGTCATGAATTTCGTGATCTTCCCGGTCTTCTTTCTGTCCACCGCGCTCTATCCGCTCTGGCGGATGGCAGAGTCCTCGCGGCTCTTGCGCGATATCTGTGCGTGGAACCCGTTCACCCATGCGGTCGAGGTGATCCGCTTCGCGCTTTACCTGCGCCTGAACATCGAGGCGCTGGGCTGGGTCACGCTGACCTTCGCGCTGTTTCTCGCCCTTGCCCTGTGGGGCTTTGACCCGGCCCGTGGTATCATGAACCGCAAGGCCCACTGATCTGGAGGACAACCATGCGCCTGATCCTGCCGCTTCTGATGCTGGCCGCGCCCGCCTTTGCCGAGGATTTTTCAGAATACGGGACAACCAATCCCGAAGAAATGACGCTCGAGCGGCTGGTCGAGCGTGCCCGGCGGGGGGATGTGGACATGATCGTGTGCGCCAATGGCTATCTTGCGACCAAGGGCGGGCGGCACGAGCAGGCCCGCGTCATCTTCGAGGCCTGCGCCAATGCCGGCTGGACGGCGGCGATGAACTGGATGAGCCAGCTGGACCACAATGGGCTCGGCGCCGATGAAGACCCGGACCGCGCCACCGAATGGAGCCGGCGCGCCGCCGAGCTTGGCGATCCGGTCGGGCAGTTCAACCATGGCATCGACATGATGCGCGGTCGCGGTGTTGCGCAGGACGTCGATGCCGGCCGCGCGCTGGTCGATCAGGCCGCGGAGCAAGGTCTGGGTATCGCGCAGCGGCTGCAAGAGGCGGAATATGACCTCGACGCTGTGACCCCCGATGCGGATGGGTGGAAATACGCGCCCCTCTTCTGAGCCTGCGAGGGCCGGGGCCCGGTGGGGCAGGAAGCGCCCGCTCGGGGTGCCGCTGGCACGCCTCGCGGGCGCTCGCCCGTGCGCGGGGCGCACGTGCGGGCCATCTGGCCGGCCGGCACGCACCATTCGAGGACCAGATGGAAAACGGGCCTGCAGAGCGATCTGCAGGCCCGGTGTCTTGGCGGTGATCCGCTCGGATCAGAAGAAGCCGAGCTTGTTGGGGTTGTAGCTGACCAGCATGTTCTTGGTCTGCTGGTAATGATCGAGCATCATCTTGTGGTTCTCGCGCCCGACGCCGGATTGCTTGTAGCCGCCGAAGGCCGCATGCGCCGGATAAGCGTGATAGTTGTTTACCCAGACGCGCCCGGCCTCGATCGCGCGGCCGAACCGGTAGCAGCGGTTGGCATCGCGCGACCACACGCCCGCGCCGAGGCCATACATCGTGTCATTGGCAATGGCGAGCGCCTCGGCCTCGTCCTTGAAGGTCGTGACCGACACGACAGGGCCGAAGATCTCTTCCTGGAAGACACGCATCTTGTTGTGGCCTTTCAGGATCGTCGGCTGGATGTAGAAGCCGCCCGACAGTTCCGCCGCGACCGACGCGGCCGCGCCGCCCACCAGCACTTCCGCGCCTTCCTCGACCCCGATGGTCAGGTAGGAGAGGATCTTCTGCTGCTGCTCGGCGCTGGCCTGTGCGCCGACCATCGTTTCGGGGTCGCGCGGGTCGCCCTGCTTGATGGCCTTCACGCGCGCGATGCAGCGGGCGATGAACTCCTCATAGATGTCTTCCTGGATCAGCGCGCGCGAGGGGCAGGTGCAGACCTCGCCCTGGTTGAAGGCAAACAGCACGAAGCCTTCCACGGCCTTGTCAAGGAAGGCGTCATCCTGTGCCATCACGTCGCTGAAGAAGATATTGGGGGATTTGCCGCCCAGCTCCAGCGTGACCGGGATCAGGTTCTCGGTTGCGGCCTGCATGATCTTGCGCCCGGTTTCGGTCGAGCCCGTGAAGGCGATCTTGGCAATGCGCGGCGAGCGTGCGAGCGGTGCGCCCACATCCGCCCCCATGCCATTGACGAGGTTCAGCACACCGTCGGGCAGGAGATCGGCGATCTTCTCGATCAGCACCATGATTGCGGCCGGGGTCTGCTCGGCCGGCTTCATCACGATGCAATTGCCGGCGGCCAGGGCAGGGGCCAGTTTCCACGCCGCCATCAGGATCGAGAAGTTCCACGGGATGATCTGGCCAACCACGCCCAGAGGTTCATGGAAGTGGTAGGCGATCGTGTCCGCGTCGATCTCGGACATATGGCCTTCCTGGGCGCGCAATACGCCCGCGAAGTAGCGGAAGTGGTCGACCGCAAGCGGGATATCGGCGGCGGTCGTCTCGCGGATGGGCTTGCCATTGTCCCATGTCTCGGCCAGTGCGAGCAGGTCGAGATTTTCTTCCAGCCGGTCGGCAATCTTCAGAAGCAGGTTGGAGCGTTCGGTGGCCGAGGTCTTGCCCCACGCCACTTTCGCGGCATGTGCCGCGTCGAGCGCAAGTTCGATATCGGCCGCGTCCGAGCGGGCGACCTGACAGACAACCTCGCCCGTGATCGGCGTGATGTTGTCGAAATACTGGCCCGAGACTGGGGGCACGAACTTGCCGCCGATGAAATTGTCATAGCGCGCCCTGAAAGGGGATTGCAGCATCGCTGCGATGTCGGTCATCTCGTTCATCGTGTAGTTCCTCCGCTTGAGCCCCGATCCTCCGCCGGGGAATGATTTGATCCTGCGCGTGGCAGGACGATTCGTCTGCCCCACCGGGTGGGGCAGCGCCTGCGAACTGTCTCAGTGCCGAGACAGGTTGGCGGGGTGATCGGTGCTGCGCAGCCGATCGAGCCGCCGATAGAGCGTTGCCCGCCCGATGCCGAGATCCCGCGCGGCGCGCGAGACATTGCCCCCCGCGCGGGCAAGCGCACGCGACATGGCCGCGCGTTCGGCCTGCTCCAGCCCGCAATCGCGCGCGCCCTGATCGAGCAGGTCGCCCGCCGGGACCTTCGGGATCGCGCCGCTGGGGGCAAGTCCGAGGATCTTGCGCGCGCCCCGCGTGGCCCCAAGCGTCAGGTCGTCGCGGTCCACGGCGATCAGCATCGGCGCGTCGGCGTCTTGTGGCCCGACAAGCAGGATGCGCGCATCACGAAAGGCCGCGCGGAACAGCGCGGCCTCGATGCGCTGGGCGCTCTGGGCGACCATGGTGGCGATCAGCCGCGAAAAGCCCTCGGTCTGATCCGCGCGCGCCGAGGTCACGTCGAGGGCCGCGATGATCTGCCCCTCGGCATCGTGGATCGGGGCGTCCATGCAGCTCATCGAGATATTCTTTGCGAGGAAATGGTCGTCGCGGTGAATGATGATGCTGCGCCGTTCGGCCAGGCAGGTGCCGATGCCATTGGTGCCCTGCGCGGCCTCGGACCAGTCATGACCCTGCCAGAGGCCCCATGCACGGAAGGTGTCGGCCTCGCCCGCGGCGCATCGCTGGTCAAGGATCACGCCCTGCGCATCCGTGAGCACCACTGCACAGCCCGATTGCCCGACAAGCGAGTAGAGCTGGTCGAGCCGCGCCGACGCGGTGGCACACAGCATCGCATTGCGCGAGAGGCGCGTATCGAGATCGCGTTGTTCCACGCGATACGGGCGGTGCGGCTGAGCCGGATCAAGCCCGTGCATGTCGATCGACCGCCGCCAGGATGCCACGAGCCGCGATCGCGCGGCCCCGGCGTCGGACTGGGCTGCGCAGATGACCTTGTCGATATGTGCGCCGAGATGCGTGGCAGGCATTGGTGTTCCCCCGTGACAGAGCCGCGCCACTCTAGCGCGTTTCACCGAGCCAGGGGATTGCGCGATAGTCGTAAGAGGGGGTGGAGGCCTGGGGCGCGCGCACGCGCGCGACCCGTGATCAAAGAGGGATCTCATATGCATTTTTTCTTGCCGCTCGACAGGGTGCGATCTATTTTTCGCGCGGCAGGCAGATAATCGCTCGACCGGAAGTTCTACTCCTCGTTCCCTCCTTTCGGCGAGCATTTTTCTGTCTGCACCCCTGCCGAGGGCCGAGATGTCTTGAATCCGGGCCCCGATATCAGGTAATGATCCACAACCGAAATCTGGAGAAGGCCTTCCACATGCGCGCTCGCATCTTCCGCCCTGCTCGCACTGCCATGCAATCCGGAACGGCAACGACGAAGGCCTGGGTGCTGGAATTCTCTCCGGCGCAGGCGCGCAAGATCGATCCGCTGATGGGCTGGACAAGCTCTGGCGACATGGAGTCGCAAGTGCGCTTGCG
>SLKB01000264.1 GCA_007134805.1 Paracoccaceae bacterium | reverse complement strand
GAAAAGCTCGGCCCGGCGCTGCGCTGGGAGCCCTCGCGCGGGGGGGCGCTCTTTCCACATCTCTACCGCCCGCTCGTCCGCGCCGATATCCTGTGGCACGCGCACTTGCCGCAAGGCGCGCAGGGCCACGTCTTCCCGAAGGATCTGGCATGAGTGCCCTTGAGCGGGCGGGCCTTGCGGTGCTGCGCGCGCTTGATCCTGAGCGCGCGCATGGGCTTGCGCTCAGGGCGCTGCAGGCGGGGCTGGTGCCCTTGCCCGCGCCGGTGGACGACCCGCGCTTGCGCATCCGCGTCGCGGGCATCGATCTGCCCAACCCGCTTGGCCTTGCGGCCGGGTTCGACAAGAATGCCGAGGCGCTCTCGGGGCTTGCGCGCGTGGGCTTCGGCTTTGTCGAGGTGGGGGCGGCCACCCCGCGCCCGCAGCACGGCAACCCGCGGCCGCGGCTGTTCCGGCTGGTCGAGGATCGCGCAGTCATAAACCGCTTTGGTTTCAACAACCTGGGCGCTGCGCAGATCGCGGCGCGGCTGGCGAAACGGCCCGCGGGCATGGTGCTCGGCCTCAATCTGGGCGCGAACAAGGACAGCCCCGACCGCGCGGCCGATTATGTCGAGGTGCTGCGCGTGACCGCCGCGCATCTGGATTTCGCGACAGTCAATGTCTCGTCGCCCAATACCGAGGCCCTGCGCGATCTGCAGGGGCCCGCAGCGCTGCGGCACCTGCTTGCGGGTGTGATGGCGGCGCGGGGCGCGTTGTCGCGCAAGATCCCGATTTTGCTGAAGATCGCGCCGGATCTCTCGAACGATGAGTTGGCGCAGATTGTCGAGGTCGCGCGTGAGACGCGCGTCGATGCGATCATCGCGACCAACACCACGCTCGCGCGGCACGGCCTGCGCAGCGCGGGAGCAGCGCAGGCCGGGGGGCTTTCGGGCGCGCCGCTATTTGAGCCTTCCACCCGGATTCTCGCGCGATTGCATAGGCTTAGCGACGGGGCGATCCCGCTCATCGGTGTGGGCGGCATCGGCTCTGGCGCGCAGGCCTATGCCAAGATCCGGGCCGGAGCCTCGGCGCTGCAACTCTATTCGGCGCTCGTCTATGAGGGGCCTTCGCTTGTCGCACGCATCAACCAGGAGCTTGCGGCGCTGCTTGCGCGCGACGGGTTCGGCAGTGTGGCAGAGGCCGTGGGGACTGAGGTCGAGCCCTGGCTCTAGCCACCCAAGCCGTTCATTTCAAAGCGAAAAAACGCCCGCCAATTGGCGGGCGTCCTATTTTTTCACCCTGTGAAATCATTTTTCAGATTTTTCGCGGTTTTCGCCCCCGCGACTGGCATCTTTTTTCACAGGGTGAAATCATTTTTCAGAATCGACCCGTTTTTCAGCTGCACCCGCTCGTGCCGCCGCAGGTGTTGCACTTCATGCATGTGCCGTTGCGCACCAGCGTGTAGTTGCCGCATTCGCCGCAGGGGTCGCCCTCATAGCCCTGCATCCGCGCCTTGGTGCGGGCGTCGAGCGCGGCGACGGTCAGGGTTTCGACCTCGCGGGTTTCATAGGCGACCGCGGTGGCGCCGTCCGTGGCGAAGCCGGTGGCCGACTGACCCCCCTGCAGCACGGTCAGTTCCTGCGGCAGGCGCTTGCGCAGATAGCCGGTCGAGCTGATCTGGCGCAGCACGTCGAGCGAGCGCGAGGCGGCATCGTCGGAGACTTCGGAGATGTTGCGAAGCCCTTCGCCTTCGCCCGCACCCAGATCGTCGAAGGCCGTGCCCGAGGGTTTGACATGCGCCAGATCCGTGCGGTCGAGATAGCTCACCGCCAGTTCGCGGAAGATGTAGTCGAGGATCGAGGTCGCGTTCTTGATCGAGTCGTTGCCCTGCACCATGCCGGCGGGTTCGAACCGGGTGAAGGTGAAGGCATCGACGAACTCTTCGAGCGGCACGCCGTATTGCAGGCCCACCGACACGGCGATGGCGAAATTGTTCATCATCGCCCGGAAGCCCGCGCCTTCCTTGTGCATGTCGATGAAGATCTCGCCGAGCTTGCCGTCGCCGTATTCGCCAGTGCGCAGATAGACCTTGTGGCCGCCGACGATGGCCTTCTGGGTGTAGCCCTTGCGGCGCTCGGGCAGTTTCAGGCGGTCGCGGCGGATGACTTCCTTGACGATCACCTTCTCGATGATCTTCTCGGCCAGCACCTGGGCCTTTTCGGTTGTCGAGCCCGAGGCGAGGATTTCCTCGGCCGCGTCATCATCGTCGATCAGCGCCGCGGCCAGCGGCTGGCTGAGTTTCGAGCCGTCCCGATAGAGCGCATTGGCCTTGATGCCCAGCGACCAGCTCAATTCGTAGGCGGCGAGCGTATCTTCGATCGTGGCCGAATTGGGCATGTTGATCGTCTTGGAAATCGCGCCCGAGACGAAGCTTTGCGCCGCCGCCATCATGCGGATGTGGCTTTCGACGGAGAGATACCGCGTGCCCTTCTTCCCGCAGGGATTGGCGCAGTCGAAGACCACGTAATGTTCGGGTTTCAGATGCGGCGCGCCCTCGAGCGTCATGGTGCCGCAGACATGGTCATTGGCCGCCTCGATCTGCGCTTTCGTGAAGCCGAGATGGCGCAGCAGGTCGAAGCCCGGATCGTTGAGCTTCTCGGCCGGGATGCCCAGCGTCTCGCGGCAGAAGGCCTCGCCCAGCGTCCACTGGTTGAAGACGAAGCGGATATCGAAGGCCGAGGGCAGTGCTGCCTCGATCCTGGCGATCTCTTCCTTGCCGAAGCCGTGGCCAAGCAGGCTTGTGTGATTGATGCCGGGTGCCTGGCCGAGGCTGCCATGCCCTTCGGCATGGGCGGTGATCTCGCTGATCTCGGCCTCGCGGTAGCCCAGCTTGCGCAGGGCGGCCGGGACCGACTGGTTGATGATCTTGAAATACCCGCCCCCGGCGAGCTTCTTGAATTTCACCAGCGCGAAATCGGGCTCGATCCCGGTGGTGTCGCAATCCATCACCAGCCCGATCGTGCCGGTGGGGGCGATGACAGTGGCCTGCGCGTTGCGGAAGCCGTGCTTCTCGCCCATGCTGAGCGCCTCGTCCCAGGCAGCGCGGGCGAGCCCCACCAGCGTCTTGTCGGGGCAGTTGGCGGCGTCGAGGATGACGGGGGCGACATTCACGCCCTCGAAATCGGTCTTGCCATGGGCTGCGCGGCGGTGGTTGCGGATCACCCGCAGCATGTGGTCGGCGTTTTTCGCATAGCCGGGGAAGGCGCCGAGTTCGGCCGCCATCTCGGCCGAGGTGGCGTAGGACACCCCGGTCATGATCGCGCTCAGCGCCCCGCAGATCGCGCGGCCCTCGGCGCTGTCATAGCCATAGCCCATGTTCATCAGAAGCCCGCCGATATTGGCATAGCCAAGGCCGAGCGTGCGGAACTCGTAGGAGCGCTGTGCAATCTCGCGCGAGGGGAATTGCGCCATCATCACGCTGATCTCGAGCGTGATCGTCCAGAGCCGTGTGGCATGCATGTAGGCGTCAGCGTCGAACCTTGTGCCGTCGAAATACTTGAGCAGGTTCATCGACGCGAGGTTGCAGGCCGTGTCGTCGAGGAACATGTATTCCGAGCAGGGGTTCGATCCGCGGATCGGCCCGTCGGCGGGGCAGGTATGCCAGGCATTGACCGTGTCATGGAACTGGATACCCGGGTCGGCGCAGGCCCAGGCGGCATGGCCCACCTGATCCCATAATTCGCGCGCCTTGACGGTTTTCGACACCTTGCCATCGGTGCGGCGCAGGAGTTCCCAGTCGGCATCGTCGCGGACGGCCTGCAGGAAGGCATCGGTCACGCGCACCGAATTGTTGGAATTCTGGCCCGAGACAGTGACATAGGCTTCCGAATCCCAATCGGTGTCATAGGTCGGGAATTCAATGCTGTCATAGCCCTGGCGCGCGTATTGCAGCACGCGGCCGACATAGGTCTCGGGGATCATCGCGCCTTTGGCGGATTTTATTGCCGCCTTCAGGGCGGGGTTCTTGCTGGGGTCAACGGCATCCTCCGTGCTGCCATCCCATGCCCGGATCGCGCCGAAAATCTCGTTCAGACGCGCTTCGTGCAATTTGGATCCGGCAACCAGAGAGGCAACTTTTTGTTCTTCTATAACCTTCCAGTTGATGAATTCCTCGATATCGGGGTGGTCCATGTCACAGATGACCATCTTCGCCGCGCGGCGCGTGGTCCCGCCCGACTTGATCGCGCCAGCGGCGCGGTCCCCGATTTTCAAGAAACCCATCAACCCGGAGGATTTACCGCCGCCCGACAGTTTCTCACCTTCACCACGCAGTGAGCTGAAATTGGTTCCCGTTCCGGAACCATACTTGAACAGGCGCGCCTCGCGCACCCAGAGATCCATGATCCCGCCGTCATTGACCAGATCATCGCTGACAGACTGGATGAAACAGGCATGCGGCTGGGGGTGCTCATAGCTCGATGTCGATTTCACCAGCGTGCGGGTGAAGGGATCGACATAGAAATGGCCCTGGCTCGGCCCGTCGATGCCGTAGGCCCAGTGCAGGCCCGTGTTGAACCATTGCGGCGAGTTCGGCGCGGCCATCTGGGCGGCGAGCATGAAGCGCATCTCGTCGAAATAGGCGCGCGCGTCGTCCTCGGTGGCGAAATAGCCGCCCTTCCAGCCCCAGTAGGTCCAGGCGCCGGCCATGCGGTCGAAGACCTGCTTGGCCGAGGATTCGCCGATGTGGCGCGCGTCTTCGGGCAGATCGGCGAGCGCGTCGTCATCGGCGACCGAGCGCCACAGGAATTCCGGCACGCCGTCCTCGGCCACGCGCTTGAGCCGTGCGGGCACGCCGGCCTTGCGGAAATATTTCTGCGCGATCACGTCCGAGGCGACCTGGCTCCAGCGCGCGGGCACTTCGACCGCGTCATTGCGGAAGACCACTGTCCCGTCCGGGTTGCGGATCTCGGAGACAGTGGTGGTGAAGTCCAGCGCTGCGTAAGCGTCTTGTCCTGCCGTGGTGAAATGCCGCTCGATCATCATCTGCGTGGTCGTCCTCTTGCCTGATCGTGTGTGTCTGGCGCCCTGGGGCACCTGTGAAATTTTCGGCCTGGCAGGGCGGAGGGCACAGCCAGCACCGGCCCCGGCGCCATGCCGGGGAGGTCGGTATCTGCGTGCTGTGATCTCTGTCCCGCCGCGCCCCAATCCTTGGAAAGTTTACCAGATATTGTGGCTTGGCTGCTTGCTCATACAATCTGACGTAGGAGAGGGGACGCGTCAACGAAAAATTTGCCATGTTTTGCGACAAAATTCGCTTGACGCGGCGCGTGAACTCAACTTGCGGTGGTAGAGACTCGAAGGTTAACGCGCGCGCGGCCGAGTTCGTTAACAGTGTGTTAACAAGGCCCGCGATGTGCGCGCGAAATCGCAGGCGCGGCGCGCATGAAAAAGCCGCAGCGACTCGGCTGCGGCTTTTTCAAATGGAGCGGGCGATGAGATTCGAACTCACGACCCTTACCTTGGCAAGGTAATGCTCTACCCCTGAGCTACGCCCGCCCGTCTGTGAGTGCGATCTACAAATTATCGCCGCGCCCCGCAAGAGAGAATTCCGGCGGATCGCGTGATTTTTCCGGCCGGGCCGGGTGCTGGTCATGGATTGGTTACGGTTTTCGCGCAGGCTCTCCCCATCGGGATCATCCGACAGGCCAGTGCAGCAACAAGAGGTGTCACGTGAGCAAGCCGCCCAGGCCAGGCACAGTCAACCGCGCGCGCGGCGCGGCAAGCCCGCACGACCTCGCCAAGCTCAGGCGGCTCGAAGGGGTGATCGACCCGGTCGCGCCTGCAGCGCCGCCCCCCTTGCGGCAGGGCTGGGCGGAGCGTGCGCGCGCGCTCTTGCTTGCGGCGGCGCGCGCCATGCGCCTCAGTCGCGGAAATTCCGACTTTCCTTGAGCTGATCCCAGGCCCAGACGACTTCCTGCAGGCGGTCCTCATCGGCCCGCGCGCCGCCATTGCGGTCGGGGTGCAGGTCCTTCACGAGGCTCTTGTACTGCTTGCGGATCTCGGTGCGTGACCAGCTGTCCCGCGCGTCCAGGATCTCGAGCGCCTTGCGTTCGGTCGCAGGCAGCTTGCGCGTGCCGCGTGCGGCGGCGTTGCGGCCCGGGTTCTGGGTGGCCTTGTCACCCAGGATCTGATGCGGATCCTCGACCCCGAGCCGTTGCCAGGCGAGCTGTTCATCATGGCCCCCGAGCGGCCGTGTCGCGCGCCCCCAGACGCGGTCACGCTCCATCTCGTCGAGCATTTCGGTCTCGCTCTGGCCTTCGAAATAGTTCCACTTCAGATTGTATTCGCGCGCGTGATCCTTGCAGAACCAGAAATACTCGTTGAGCTGATCGGGCGATTTCGGGCAGCGGTATTTCCCGTCCTCGTTGCAGCCCTGCGCTTCGCATTGCCGCACGGACGTTTCCCACGCGCCCGACATGCCGCGCCGGCCGCGACCGCGTTTCTTCTTGTCGGTCGAGGCGCGGATGTCGAAGTCGAAAATCGGTTTGCGGTCCATGCACTGTCCTGTAGCGTCCGAGCGGTCCCAGAGGTGGTCTCTTGCACGCGAGGGGTTTGCGCGAGCAGGCCGGAAGTCTAGTTATCTTTTCCAGATGATTGAAGAGGCAAGGACCGGAACATGCCCATTTGTGATGAGATCCGCGCGGCTTTGACGCAGGCATTCGAGCCGCGAGAGCTGTTCGTCGAGGATGACAGCGAAAGCCACCGCGGCCATGCCGGCTGGCGCGACGGCGGCGAGACCCATTTCAATGTCCGTCTGCGCAGCGCACGCTTCGAGGGCATGACACGGCTGCAACGCCACCGCGCCGTGCATGCGGCGCTGGGCCCCGATCTGGTCGCGCGCATCCATGCGCTGGCGCTGGATCTTGATCGCTGAGAGCTGAGGCGGGGGCGTCGCGGTCGCGCGCCCTGCGTGTGGCGGGGCGTGGCGTCAGACCTGCAGGACCCTGCTTGCACCGGGCGCGGGGCCCGAAGCGTCAGCACGGATGGCTGCGCTGCATCACCGCGTGGCATCGCGCGGGGGGAAGCTGCGCGCGATGACACTGGCGAGGTCCTTTTTCTTGAAGGGCTTGCCGATGACATGGGCGAAGCCGGCGTCGCGGTAGCTTTCCAGATGCGCGTCCATGACATTGGCGGTCAGCGCGATGATCAGCGGCGCGGGCCGGCCGTCGCGGGCAGCGCTTGCGCGGATCGCCTCGAGGGCCTGGAACCCGTCCATGACGGGCATGCAGATATCGAGCAGGATCACATCGAACGGGGTCGCGGCATCGGCCGCGCAGGCCTCGGCGCCGTTCTCGACGGCCTCGGCGGCGATGCCGAGGCTGTGCAGCATCGCCATGGCGATCCGCCGGTTGCTGGTGTTGTCATCCGCGACCAGCACCCGCAACCCCGAGGGCAGGGACGGGGCCGTGACGGGTTCTTCCTCCAGCTCCGGCGGGGCGGCCTGCGTGCCAGGCACATCGAGGCGGAGCGTCACTGTGGTGCCCTCGCCCTTCACGCTGTCGATCGCGATCTCGCCACCGATCAGCCCGGTGATCTTCTGCACGATCGACAGCCCCAGCCCCGAGCCGCCGAATTCGCGCGTGACCGAATTGTCGGCCTGCTCGAATTCCTGAAAGACGCGGTCGAGTTGCTCGGGCGTCATGCCGATCCCGGTGTCGCGGACAGTGATCCGCATCCGGTCGCCGGGCTCTGGGGCGAAGACGACCTCGACCGATCCCTTGCGGGTGAACTTGAGCGCGTTTCCGACCAGATTGTTCAGCATCTGCCCGATCCGGACTGCATCGCCGAGCCGGGGTTCGTGCAACTCTGGCGCGACCGTGACGCTCAGATCCAGGCCCTTGCCGCGCGCGCTGACCCCGTGCAACGAGCGCAGGGTCGCCGCGAGCCGGGTCGGGTAGAAGGGGCGGTGTTCGAGCGAGAGCTTCTGCGCCTCGATCCGGGCGAGATCGAGGATGTCATTGATGATGGTCAGGAGCGCATCGCCCGACTCGCGGATGGTCTTGACCATCTCTGCCTGCTGGGACGAGAGCGGCGTGTCATCGAGAAGCTCGGCCATGCCGAGGATGCCGTTCATCGGCGTGCGGATCTCATGGCTCATATTCGCGAGGAAGGCCGATTTCGCGCGGCTGGAAGCCTCGGCGCGCGCGCGGGCCTGGTGCAATTCGGTCACGTCGCTGCGCAGCCCCACGCGCCCGCCATCCGAGGTGGGCACTTCATAGATGCGCAGCACGCGGCCATCGCCGAGATGCTGCTCGACCATGGCGCCATCGCAGACCTCGCCCCCCTGCGGATCGTCGCGCGGCCCGTCACCGTGGCCTTCGCCCGCGGCAATCTCGCCGGTTTGCAGGGCGACGCGGCGGATCTCGGCGAAGCTGGTGCCTTCGCGCATCACGGGCGCGGTCAGGGGGTAGATCTCGCGGTAGCGATCATTGGCGAGCACGAGGCGGTTTTCAGCGTCGAACAGCACGAAGCCGTCCCGCAGCGCCTCGACGGCGGCAAGAAGCTGGTTGCGCGCGCGCTGGGCCTCGGCCTCGGCCGCGGCGATGCGGTTGCGCGCGTGCATCAGCGGGGTCACGTCAAGATCGACCCCGATGATGCGGCGCGCGCGCCCCGAGGGATCGCGCGAGACGATCTTGCCGCGGATGATCACATGGACCCAGGTGCCGTCGTCATGGCGCAGCCGGCATTCGGCCTCGACGCGCCCGTCCTCGGATGCTTCGGCGCGCGCGAGGCTTTCGTGCATCCGGGCGACATCATCGGGATGGGCGCGGGCAAGCCACGGCTCGGAAAATTCGAGCGGCGCGTCGGGCGCGAGGCCCAGCATCGCGAGCCAGTTGCGGTTGACCGTCTTGAGCCCCTTGACGGCGTCATAATCCCATGTCGCGATGCGCGCGCCTTCGATCACCTGGGCGAGGCGCTGTTCGGCTTCGCGCAGATCGGTCACATCGGTGACCAGTGTCACGCAGCCACCATCGCGGGTGAGCGTCGCCTCGACCTGATAGAGGCGCCCGTCCTTGAGCTGCATCTCGGCGGGCTGGGACCAGCCCGTGAGCCTGCTGAGCGTGCTCCGCGCGCGCTCGACATCGAGGAACATGTCGGACTCGAGCGCCCGCTCGATAAGGTCGTCGCGCTTGACGCCGGTCCGGATATGGTGGGCGACCGGCGCGTTGCATTCCAGAAACCGGCGATTATGCATCAAGAGCGTGCCCTGCGCATCATAGAGCACGAAGCCGTTATTGAGCGACTCGATGGCGTCCTGCAGGCGCTGCTGGGCGGCGGCGGCATCGCTTGCCAGCTGGCGCAACGAGGCTTCATAGGCGCGCTGTTCGCTGACATCGAGCGCGATCCCCGACATCTCGAGCGGGCGGCCAGTGGGGGCGCGGCGCACCACGCGGCCCTTGAGCAGCATCCAGACCCAATGCCCCAGCGCGTGGCGGAACCGCACGGTCACGTTGAGCGTGTCGCGGCCCTGCTCGAAGATCTCGCTATGGGCCTCGTCCAGCTCGGTCACATCGTCGGGGTGAAGATAGGTCGCCACCTCATCGCGCCCGAGGATCCGGCTGTGCCCGCTCTGGCCCAGCACGCTGAGCCAGACGTGATTGACCTCGGTGGTGCGGGCGTCAAGATCCCATTCCCAGGTGCCGACCTGCGCGCCCTCGATCACCCCTTCGAGCCGTTCCTGCGCCTGGCGCAATTCGGTGACGTCGACATGCAGGGCGACGCGGCCGAGCCCGGGCGCGGGGCGCTCGATCACCTGCAGCCGGCGCCCGTCGCTGAGACGATATTCCGAGCATTGCTCGCGCAACGCCAGACGCGCGGCGGTCCAGCGCGCGGCATCCTGCGCCGCGATGTCCAGCTCGCCCGCTGCGAGCGCGGCGTGCAGCATGTCGCCGAAGGCAGCCCGCTCGCCAAGGGCGCGGGCCGAGGGGTGCATGGCGTCGAACCGGCTGTTGCGCAGGATCACGCGATCCTGCTGGTCGAGCAGGATGAACCCGTCGGGCAGGGCTTCGATGACAGTCTCGAGCTGGCGTCGGGTTGCGCGCATCTCGTGGCGCAGGGCCTCGAGTTCGGCGCTGGGTGCCGTAGGGGCGGACATGTCGTCGGCGCGGGGATCGGGGGCGCGGGGATCGGGGGCGCGCTCTTGCTCGAGGCGGTATTGCAGGGCGATGGTGCCGGTGGCGATGGCGCGCAGCATGAACATGTCGTCGGGGCCGAGGCTGGGCTGCGTGCGGCGCGCATCACAGTGCAGGACGCCGCGGACCTGCCCGCCCTCGACAAGGGGAATGGCGAGAAGCGCGCCGATGCCCTGCGCCTGCAGGGCCGCGCGCTCGGTGGCGCGGCTGTCGGGCAGGGCGGCGGTGTCGGGGATATGGATCGGCGCGTCGCGCTGGAACGCCACGCTCCAGAGGGCGATGATTTCGGCGGGCACATCGCGCGCGGGCGTGATGCCGGGGGCGGTCCAGTCATGGGTGACATCACATGCGGCGCCCTCGCGCAGCATCAGGAGCGCGATGCGCTCATACCCCGTCATCGCCCCGATCGCGCCCAGCGCATCCGATATCGCGCGCTCCGCCCCGGGGCCGCGTGCGCGGGCGAGGCTGCTGAGCAGCGCGACGGCTGTGAAGGCCAAAGGCGGGCCGGGTTCGGCCTGCGCCGCGCCGGCCAGTTGCAATCCCTCGCGCATCAGCATCTCTTGTGAACGGACGGGACCATGATATTGCGCCAGATGATTAACCGCCAGTTAACAATCTTGGCTTGTATGGGCCTTTCGCAGGCCGCTCGAGAAAGTAATCCGGGCAGCCCCGCCCGCGAAACTGTTCCGTTCCCGCCGTCAGGTCGCCGCGCCGAGGGCCGCGCCCGACCTTGGGGGCGCGCTTTGGTGCGCTGGAGCGGCAGTGCTTTATGCCCACCAGGCCCCTCCGGCCGTTTCGCAATTTGCAAGGTTGCACTGCGCCCTCCCGATCGGAGGGTCGGGCCCGGCCCGGGCTGGTCACCCGGGCCGGGGGGGTGGGGAACGCGCGGGAGTTTTTCAGAAGCCTTTCAGGGATTTTGCGCCATCGCACCGTGCAGCAGGGCCTTGATCTGCGCGACATGGGGGGCCGGGTCTTGCCCGCGCGTCTCGACATTCAGGCGCAGCAAGGGCTCGGTGTTGGACGCGCGCAGGTTGAACCGCCACGCGCCCATGTCAAGGCTGAGCCCGTCCATGTCATCGCGCGCCCGCGCCTCCGGGCCGAATTGGGCGGCGATTTGCGCGATTGCGGCTTGCGGGTCGGTAAGGGTGAAATTGATCTCGCCCGAGGAGGGGAATGCCGCCCGGCGCGCCGCGATCAGATCCGCGAGCGGCCCGCGCCGGCTGACAAGTGCCGCGACCAGCAGCCACGGGATCATGCCGCTGTCGCAATGCACGAAGTCGCGGAAATAGTGATGCGCGGACATCTCGCCGCCATAGATCGCGCCCTGGTCGCGCATGGCCTGCTTGACGAAGGCGTGGCCCGTGCGGCATTGCACGGCCCGCCCGTCCGCGCGCGCGACGACATCCTGCGTGTTCCAGATCACGCGCGGGTCATGGATGATGGTCGCGCCAGGGTTGAGGTCGAGGAAGGCTTCGGCCAGCAGGCCCACGACATACTCCCCCTCAACGAACCGGCCAGTGTGGTCGAAGAAGAAGCAGCGGTCGAAATCGCCATCCCAGGCGACCCCGAAATCGGCACCGGCCGCGCGCACGGCATGACGTGTCGCGGGCTGGTTTTCGGGCAGGAGCGGGTTCGGGATGCCTTGCGGGAAGCTGCCATCCGGGCTGTGGTAGAGCCGCTCGAAGCTGAGCGGCGCGCCTGCATCCTTGAGCGCCTGGGCGATGGCGTCGAAGGTGGGGCCGGCCGCGCCATGGCCTGCATTCACGAGGATCTTCAGCGGCTTGAGCGTGTCCGGCCGGATGAAGGAGAGCACTCGCGCGACATAGGCGGCGCGGGCCTGCGGTGCGATATCGCGCAGCGCGCCGCCGGGGCGCGGGGCGCCGAAATCATCCGCCTCGGCCAGCGTCCTGATCGAGGACAGCCCGGTCTGCGCATCGAGCGGGGCCGAGCCCTTGCGCACCATCTTCATGCCGTTCCAGTCCATCGGGTTATGCGAGGCGGTAACGCAGACCCCGCCGCAGGCGTCGAAATGCGTGGTGGCGAAATACATCTCTTCGGTGCCGCTGAGCCCGAGGTCGAGCACCTCGACCCCCTCATCGACCAGCGCCTGGGCGACGCTGCGCGCCAGTTCCTCGGACGAGGCGCGCACGTCGCGCCCGAGCACCACGCGGCGCGCGCCGAGCGCGCGGGCAAAGCCGCGCCCGATGCGGCGGGCGATGCGCGCGTCGAGGTCGATGCCGAGCCGGCCGCGGATGTCATAGCTCTTGAAGCAGGTAAGATTGGTCATCTGAACTGGGTTCCGTTCCATTGGTTGCATGTCTTCGGGCGCGTCCGGGGGGCCCTTCATCGGCCACGGGTCCAGGCCTGCGGGGTGCCGCGCGCGCCGAGGCGGACCAGAAGTGCCACGCTGGCATAGACGGCAAAGCCTATCGGATCGCGGCGCATGAGCGCGGGCAGCGCCATCGGGGGCTTGCATTCATTGCCGATGAGGTGCGGGTAGCGCGCGGCGATCTCGGCCACGCCATGGTCTTGCCGTCGCCGCACCCGGACCAGACGGCGCACCCCCTCGACCATGGGCCAGGCGTAGGTGGCGCCGACCTGCACCCGCTCGGCCGGGGTGAAATTGACCCGCGCGAAGGTGTCATCCGAGATGATCTTCGGAAACTGCCCCCAGCGCGCGCGGCCTGCGGCATTGACGGCGAAGAGCCCGAAGCCGGGTGCGCCGCTTTGCATGAAGGGCACGCGCTGCCAGAAGCGGGCGTATTGCGCGGTGACCCAGCTTTGCGGGGGCACGATGCGCGGGGTGCCTGTCGCATAGCGCGGGGCGTCCTGGTCGAGTGCTGTGACAAGTGCTGCCAGCAAGGGGGGGCTCAGGAGGGTATCGGCATCGAGATAGACCCGGATCGCCCCGCGCGCGGCCGCGTCGCCGGCGTTGAGCGCGCCGATCTTGCACCCTTCCGCGCGGGCGATCACCTCAAGGTGCCAGCCCTGCGCCGCGGCCTGCGGGATGAGGGCGCGGGCAATGTCGGCAGTGTCGTCGCGGCAGCCATTGGCGATCACCAGCGCCTCGAGGCTGTGGCCCGGCACCGGGTCCGAGGCGAGGAGCGCGCGCAGACAGGCGCCGATATAGGCGGCCTCGTCATTGGCGGGGATCAGCACGGAAACAGTGGGTGTCATCGTGCGACGTCCTCGGGGCGGAAGCCGATCAGGGCCTGCCAGCGGGGGGTGTCGTCACCCAGATGCCGCAATGCGCCGAAGCTGCCCCAGTGATCGGCCTTGCGGATATCCGTGTAGTGGACGAATTGCGCGCCGCCTGCGCGGAACCAGCCGTTCAGCAACTCGTCATAGAGTGCGGCCATCCCGCCCGAATAGTTGACATCGGTGAAGAGCGCGGTGAGGTCCGGGTCGTCGCGCCAGGGCCCGTTGCCCACCAGATGCGTGCCGCCCTCATAGGCGACAAGTTTCAGCCCCCAGGCGTCGGCGACGGCCTTGTGATAGGGCAGATCGCGGGTGATCACGTCCTGCACCGAGTTGGACGGATCGCCGCTGTGACGGCCATCGCGCAGCTCTTCGATCAGTTTGGGGCGCAGCGCGGCATGGGCGGTGTCGCGCAGATGCGCGTCCCGCGTCGCACCGATGAGGCCCTGCGCCTGCCCATGGGCCTGCGCCCGCGCGTCCTCGAGCCATCTGCGCACCAGCGGCGCCTTCGGGTCGCTGCCCAGATGGGCGCTGAAATAGCCCGTGATCGCATAGGCATCGAAGAGCGCGGGGGGGACGGGGTTGCCGGGATCCTCGGCCTGCCAGTGGCGCGCGAGAAGCTGGTCTTCCAACCCGTGCCAGCCGGTTTGCGTGGCCAGCACGCGCACGAGCCGCTCGGGCGCATCGGCGAAGACCCGGTCGAAGGCCTGCACCATCCGGGCTGCGCGCATCGCGTTCCATTCCTGCCACAGATCCGGGTTGCCCCAGCGCGCCGCGGCGGCTTCGCGGGCGGCGCCGGCCTGCGGGAAGGACCAGTTCCAGGTCTCGTTCGAGAATTCGATCCAGGCGCGCAGCGACGGGTCGAGCTTCGCGTGGATCATCTCGGCACTGGCCGTGAAGAAGGCGTCATCGGCCAGATGCGGCAGGGTGAACCAGGGCTCGGCGCCAGTTTCATTGGCCAGCCGGATCATCACCTCGAGCGGCACGCCATCGCGCGTCCAGGTGTAATCATCGGGGCGCGGCCGGTCGGCCCAGTCCGAAAGCTGCGTCTGGTTGGTGTTCATCCAGTCCATGAAGCGGAAAAGTGCGGTGCCGTTGAGGCGCGCGAGCCAGTCGGGGTTGAAGATCTCGCCGGCGTCATGCGCGGCGATATGGTCCAGATGCACGATCTCGATATTGCGGATGGGATCGTCCGGGTCAGTCTCGTGCAGGGTCAGTTGCACGAAACCCTCGCCGGGGCTGGCGGTGAACCACAACTCGTTGAGCCCGCGACGGCGCACGCCCCCCACGCGGCCGGTCAATTCCAGCCGCCCGCGCCCCTGATGGGTCAGCCGATAGGTGCCCGCGACGCCGTCGGCATCTTCGGGCAGGTCGGTGAGGAAGAGGGTGGAAATTCCCGTCACCTCGTCCGGGATGCGCTGCGGCCAGCCCTGCGCATCAAGGGCACCCGCCGCGATCAGGTCGGCTTCCTCCCAGCCGCCCCATTGCCCGGGCAGATGCCCGATCCAGGCGCGGGCGTTCTTCATGACATCGATGACGGGGCGCTGGGTCTGCCAGTCGACAAGCCCGGTGAGATTGAACCCCAGCCACGACCCGGTGCCGGCCGCGCGCGGCGAGGACGGCGCCTCGGCATGGGCGGCGGCTGGCGACAGCAGGGCCAGCAGCAGGAGCAATCGCATCAGGTGGTGCATGGTCATTCCGGATCGGGGTCTGCGGGGGGAGTGTGCCATCTTGGTCGGAACGACAGCAAGCGCAAATGACACCGGGTTGCGCCCGCATGGGTGGAAACATGTGCCCATGCATCAACTCTGGGCTGCGTCGAAGGCGGCGCGCCGGGCGCCTTTCAGCGGCCGTTGCGCAGGCGCAGGGCGGCGCGCGCATGGCGGGGAAGGATCAGGATGCACAGCAGGTAGCGCTGCCACAGACGGCGCGGCTGCGAGAGGAGCCGCCAGAGCCATTCGAGCGCGAGCCGCCGCACGATCCGCGGCGCGCGGTGCTGCGCGCCGGCCAGAAAATCCAACCCCGCCCCGATCGACACGAAGCCGATCTGCGGTGCAAGCCTGCGTCCATGCGCGGCAAGACGTTCCTGCTTCGGTGCGCCAAAGGCCAGAAAGCAGAGCCGGGTGTCGGTCCGGCTGAGCGCGGTCAGGATCTCGTGCGCGGCCGCGCTGTCGGGCTCAAACCCGTGCGGCGGGGCGAGGGTGTAGGCGATCCGCAGCCCCTCGACCTGCGCACACAGCACCTTTGCGGCCGCGTCGAGCACCTCGCGGGTGCTGCCGATCAGGGCCACGGGCGCATCGGCTGCCGCCGCGAGCCGCGCGATGGGGACGACCAGATCGGAGCCATGCAGCAACCCGACAGGTCGGCCAGCGAGGCGCGAAAGCCAGACGACCGGGTTGCCATCGGCCGTGACGAATTCGTGCTGCGCATAGGCGGCGCGGAAAGCGGGGTCGCGCCCGAGCTTGACCAGATGGTCGAGATTGAGCGTGGCAAGCGCGAAGCCCTGCCGCGCGGCGAGCCGGCCGAGGATCGCGTCGGAGAGATCATCCTGCGTGGGCAGGGTGATGGCGATGCGCGTGCCCGCGACATCGACATGCATCGGCGGGGGGGAGGGCTGTGTCGCGCGGTCCATGTGTCGGCTCTGCCCCCCGGGGATGTCGGATTGTCAGGCGGTATTGTGCTGCAGCGCGCGCACCCCGATCTCACCATCATCGCGCGCCCGCAGGGCCAGTGCGGCCGCGTGGCTGCCCGCGGCGGTGGTGTAATAGGGGATCTTGTCATAGAGAGCGACCGAGCGGATCTCGCGGCTGTCCTCGATCGCCTGTGCGCCTTCGGTGGTGTTGAGCACCATCACGATCTCGCCGCTTTTCAGCAGATCGACGATATGGGGACGGCCTTCCCAGACCTTGTTGACAGTGTCGCAACTCACGCCCTGCGCCTCGAGCCAGTGCGCGGTGCCGCGCGTGGCGACCAGATCGAAGCCCAGATCGCGCAGGATCCGTGCGGCCTCGAGCATCATCGGCCCCTTGTCGAAATCCTTGATCGAGATGAAGATGCGCCCGGTTTCAGGCAGGGCGACACCGGCGCCGAGCTGGGCCTTGTAGAAGGCGCGGGCAAAGTTGCGCGCCCAGCCCATCACCTCGCCGGTCGAGCGCATCTCGGGGCCGAGAAGCGTGTCGACGCCGGGGAAGCGCGCGAAGGGAAGCACGGCTTCCTTGACCGAAAACCATGGTGTCTGCGGATCGGCGAGGGTCAGCGGATCGGCGAGCGGCATCGGCTCGGAAGGGGCGATATCGGCCTTGTAGGGCGCGCGCTTGGGGAAATTCGACAAGGGCTCGCCCGCCATCAGGCGCGCGGCGATCGAGGCGATGGCGCTGTCGGTGGCCTTGGCCACGAAGGGCACTGTGCGGCTTGCCCGCGGGTTGACTTCCAGAACGAAGATCTCGCCATCCTTGATGGCGAATTGCACATTCATCAGGCCGACCACATTGAGCCCGCGCGCGAGCGCCTCGGTCTGCGCGCGCAACTCCTCGATGATCTCGGGGCCCAGCGAATAGGGCGGCAACGAGCAGGCGCTGTCGCCCGAATGCACGCCCGCCTCCTCGATATGCTGCATGATGCCCGCGACATGGACGGCCTTGCCGTCGCAGAGCGCGTCGACATCGACCTCGACCGCGCCGATCAGATAGCTGTCGAGCAGCACCGGGTTCTTGCCCGAGACCACGACCGCGTCGCGGATATAGCGTTCAAGATGCGCGTCATCGCGCACGATTTCCATCGCGCGACCGCCAAGGACATAGGACGGGCGGATCACGAGCGGGTAGCCGACCGATTTCGCGATCTCGAAGGCCTGATCGCGGCTGAAGGCGATGCCGTTGACCGGCTGGCGCAGGCCAAGCTTGTTGAGCAGCGCCTGAAACCGCTCGCGGTCCTCGGCGAGGTCGATCGCGTCAGGCGATGTGCCCAGGATGGGGATGCCTTCTTGTTCGAGCGCCTTGGCCAGTTTCAGCGGCGTCTGGCCGCCGAATTGCACGATCACCCCGTGCAGCGTGCCCGCTTCCTGTTCGACGCGCAGGATCTCGAGCACATGTTCGAGTGTCAGCGGCTCGAAATAGAGCCGGTCGGAGGTGTCGTAATCGGTGCTGACGGTTTCGGGGTTGCAGTTGATCATGATCGTCTCATAGCCCGCATCGGTCAGCGCGAAACAGGCGTGACAGCAGCAATAGTCGAACTCGATCCCCTGGCCGATCCGGTTGGGGCCGCCGCCGAGGATCACCACCTTCTTGCGGTCCGACGGCCGCGCCTCGCATTCGACCTCGCCCATGACGGGGGATTCATAGGTCGAATACATGTAGGGGGTCTGCGCCTCGAATTCGGCCGCGCAGGTGTCGATGCGCTTGAAGACGGCATTCACGCCCAGATTGCGCCGCGTGCGGCGGACCTGGTCTTCTTCGCGGCCGGTCAGCTGCGCGAGGCGGGCATCGGTGAAGCCCAGCATCTTGATCTCGCGCAGCCCGTCGGCGGTAAGCGGCAGGCCGCCTGCGCGCAGGCGCGCCTCGGCGTCGACAATCTCGCGGATCCGGTCGAGGAACCACGGATCAAAGGCTGTGGCGGCCTGGATGTCATCATTGCCGAGCCCCTCGCGCATCGCCTGCGCGATGATGCGGATCCGGTCAGGCGTCTGCGCCGAGAGCGCCTTGATGATCGCCGCGCGGTCGGGCGCGCCGGGGATCGCGATCTCGTCCAGGCCGGAAAGCCCGGTTTCCATCGACGCGAGCGCCTTTTGCAGGGATTCGTGGAAGCTGCGGCCGATCGCCATCGCCTCGCCCACGGATTTCATCGCGGTCGTCAGATCGGGCTTCGCGCCGGGGAATTTCTCGAAGGCGAAGCGCGGGATCTTGGT
The DNA here is from genome assembly GCA_007134805.1 of Paracoccaceae bacterium. GTDB lineage: Bacteria > Pseudomonadota > Alphaproteobacteria > Rhodobacterales > Rhodobacteraceae > Roseinatronobacter. Next base: position 9,702 of record SLKB01000264.1, on the reverse strand, counting down.
GACGACATAATCGATGGTCGGCTCGAAGCTGGCGGGCGTGACCCTGGTGATGTCATTGTCCAGTTCATCGAGCGTGTAGCCGACCGCGAGTTTCGCGGCGATCTTGGCGATGGGAAAGCCCGTGGCCTTGGACGCCAGCGCCGAGGAGCGCGACACCCGCGGGTTCATCTCGATCACGACCATGCGGCCGTTATCCGGGCTGACCGCCCATTGCACGTTCGACCCGCCGGTTTCGACCCCGATCTCGCGCAGCACGGCGATCGAGCCGTTGCGCATGATCTGGTATTCCTTGTCGGTCAGCGTCAGGGCCGGGGCGACAGTGATGGAATCGCCCGTATGCACGCCCATCGGGTCCACATTCTCGATCGAGCAGACGATGATGGCGTTGTCGGCGCGGTCGCGCACCACCTCCATCTCGAATTCCTTCCAGCCGAGCAGCGATTCATCGACGAGGATCTGCGCCACGGGCGAGGCGTCGAGGCCCGAGCGGCAGATATGCTCGTAATCCTCGCGGTTATAGGCGACCCCGCCGCCAGTCCCGCCGAGCGTGTAGGCCGGGCGGATGATCGCGGGCAGGCCCACATATTCGATGGCGTCCATCGCGGCGGCGACGCCGGCATTGATGTCGAACTTGCCATTGGGCAGTTTCGGGGCGGCGACGATCGTGGCCTTGGGGTTTTCCAGCCCGATGCGGTCCATCGCCTCGCGGAAGAGCTTGCGATCCTCGGCCATCTCGATCGCGGCGCGATTCGCGCCGATGAGTTCGACGCCGAATTTCTCAAGAACCCCCATATCGGCCAGCGCGAGCGAGGTGTTGAGCCCGGTCTGCCCGCCCATCGTGGGCAGAAGCGCGTCGGGGCGCTCCTTCTCGATGATCTTGGCGACGATTTCGGGGGTGATCGGCTCGATATAGGTCGCATCCGCGAGGCCCGGATCGGTCATGATCGTGGCGGGGTTCGAATTCACGAGGATCACCCGGTAGCCTTCCTCGCGCAGCGCCTTGCAGGCTTGCGCGCCGGAATAGTCGAACTCGCAGGCCTGTCCGATGACGATGGGCCCGGCACCGATGATCATGATCGCGTGAATATCGGTTCTCTTCGGCATGCTGGACCCCCGGACCCTTAGTCGCACCCGACGACCTGGCGCCGGGCAAATTGAGGCGGGTTATAGTCGAGGGGCCCCCCAGTGCAAGCCCTGTTCGCCGCGCCTGCATTGCGGGTCAGGGTGGCGGGGGCAGGCGCACCTCGCGCGCCCCGCAGGCCCGCGCGCGCAGGCGCGCATCGCAAGGCCGGGGGGCAAGCGCCTGGGTCAGGCAGATCCGGATTTCCTGCGCCAGCCCCGCGCGACAGGTGAGCACGGCCATGTCCGCCTGAAGCCCTGGATTGGCCGCGCGGAAGGCCTCGAGCAGCGCGTCCGGGCGGGTGTGCAGCATTGCGTCATCGGGCGTCAGGGTGGGGGGGAATTGCAGCGCCTCGAAGGCTGCGCGGGTCTGGGCGAAATAGGCGCCCGGGCTCTGGCCCGAGCAACTGCCATGCTTGCGCCATTGATGCCCGGCCAGCCCGTCAGAGCCCATGATGTCGCGCATTTCCCGCAACAGCCGGCGCGCGGGGGCGGGGTGGGGGCTGTCGCAGAATTCGGGCCAGTCGCCTGCCTCGAACTGGGGCCAGAGCCCGTGGACCATCCAGCCCGCGCCGGCGCCATCGGCACAGCGCGCAGCCCCGCGCGCCGCCCCCTCGAGCGCGCACCAGCTTGGCGTCCAGCTGATCGCGAGGACCAGATAATCGCCCTCGCCCACGGTGGGTTGATCGCCCTGTGCGGGCGCTGCGAGAAGCGCGCCGAGCATCAGCCCGAGTGACATGAGACGCCTGACCTTGCGCATTTGCCCTTTTCCTTTTCCGCCCGGATCGCTATAACGTCGAGCATCCCCGAAATCGAGGAAAAGCAGGCCCCGCCTGCAGCCGAATTTCCGGCGCTGGATGAGATATGCGCACCTCCCGGGCGCCCAAGGACCACGAAGGAGCATTCGTCATGTCGAAACCGCTGATGCCCAAGGCCACTGCTGTGTGGCTGGTGGACAATACAACGCTCAGCTTCAAGCAGATTGCGGATTTCTGCGGGTTGCATGAACTGGAAGTGCAGGGCATCGCCGACGGGGATGTCGCGGGCGGGGTCAAGGGGTTCGATCCGGTGGCCAACAACCAGCTTGATCCGATCGAGATCGAGCGTGGCGAGAAGGATGCGGCCTACAGGCTGAAGCTGAAATACAACCCCGCCGCCGAGGGCGAAGAGAAGCGCCGCGGGCCGCGCTACACCCCGCTTTCCAAGCGGCAGGATCGGCCGGCCTCGATCCTGTGGCTGGTGAAGTTCCACCCCGAACTCGCTGACGCGCAGATCCGCCGGCTGGTGGGCACGACCAACAGCACCATCCAGGCGATCCGCGAGCGCACGCATTGGAACATGTCCAATCTGCAGCCCATCGACCCGGTGGCGCTGGGCCTGTGCCGGCAGTCCGAGTTGGACAAGGAAGTGCAGAAAGCCGCCGCCAAGCGCGCCGCCGAAGGCGCGGTGATGTCGGATGACGAACGGCGCAGGCTGGTTTCGACCGAGCAATCGCTGGAGATGGAGGTCGAGCCGAAAATGCCCGCCAGCATCGCCGGGCTCGAGAATTTCTCGATCAGCGATCTCAACCCCGAGCGCGAGACCGCCAAGAGCCCGGCCGATTATTCGGATGCGGACAGTTTCTTCAACCTGCCGGACGATGATGACGAGGACGAGGAAGACGACACCAAGGACAAGCGCAAGCGCTGAGGCCGTGTCGTTGCCGGGAAAGCGGCTTTTCACGGCCCGTGATTTCGGCTAGGCCAGCGGCGCAGATCCGGCCCTGGCTTTTTTCGGGAAAACGACATGAAATTCACGCTGTCCTGGCTTCGCGACCATCTGGAAACCGACGCGACGCTCGATCAGATCACCGAGGCGCTGACCGATCTGGGGCTCGAGGTCGAGTCAGTGAGCGACCCGGTGCGCGCACTCGGCGCGTTTCGGATCGCGCGCGTGATCGAGGCCGCGCCGCATCCTGATGCCGACCGTCTGCGCCTGTGCCGGGTGGAGGCCTGGCCCGAGGGGCCCGATGGCGCCCCGCAGGAGGTTCAGGTCGTCTGCGGCGCGCCCAATGCCCGCACTGGCATGCGCGGGGTGTTCGCGCCAGTGGGCACGCATGTGCCGGGCACGGGCGTCGATCTGAAGCCCGGCGTGATCCGCGGGCAGGAAAGCAACGGGATGCTGTGTTCCGAGCGCGAACTGATGATCTCGGATGCGCATGACGGGATCATCGAGCTGCCCGAGGACGCGCCGCTGGGCATGCGATTCATCGATTATGCCGGGCTCAATGATCCGGTGATCGAGATCGCGATCACCCCCAACCGCCCCGACGCGCTGGGTGTGCGCGGGATTGCGCGCGACCTCGCGGCGCGGGGTCTGGGGGTGTTGACGCCGCTTGAGATCCCGCAGATCGCAGGCGCTTTCGACAGCCCGATCGGCGTGCGGATCGCGCCCGAATTGCGCGAGGGCGGCGGATGTCCGCTGTTCGCCGGCCGCATGATCCGGGGCGTGCGCAACGGGCCCGCGCCCGCCTGGTTGCAGAAACGGCTGCGCGCGATCGGGTTGCGCCCGATCTCGGCGCTGGTCGATATCACCAATTTCTTCACCTTCGCGCTGAACCGTCCGCTGCATGTCTTTGATGCCGACAAGGTGTCGGGCGATCTGCGCATCCATCCTGCGGCGGGCGGCGAGGAGATCCTTGCGCTTGATGACAAGACTTATCGGATGGCTGAGGGCCAGATGCTGATCTCGGATGATCACGGGCCTGAGAGCATCGCCGGGATCATGGGGGGTGCGGATTCTGGCTGCACCGGGGACACGGTCAACGTGTTTCTGGAATCGGCCTATTGGGACCCGCTGACCATTGCCGCGACCGGGCGCGCGCTCAAGATCAGCTCGGATGCGCGCTACAGGTTCGAGCGGGGGGTGGATCCTGCCTTCACGCTCGACGGGCTCGATCTGGCAACGCAGATGATCCTTGAGATCTGTGGCGGCACGCCCTCGCACCCGGTGGTGGATGGGGCGGTGCCCGATCATGCGCGCAGCTACCGTTTCGACCCTGGGCGCCTTGCCGCGCTGGTCGGCATGGAGATCGACGCGGTACGCCAGCGCGAGATGCTGGGCGCGCTGGGCTTCACGCTTGTGGGCGATCAGGCGAGCCCCCCAAGCTGGCGCCCCGACATTCGGGGTGAGGCCGATCTGGTGGAAGAGGTCGCGCGCCTTGCATCGCTGTCACAGCTTGAAGGCAAGCCCCTGCCGCGCGCCCGTCCGGGGGTGCCAAGACCGATCCTGACGGCGCGTCAGGTGCGCGAGACAGGCGCGCGCCGGACGCTGGCGGGGCTCGGATACAACGAATGCGTGAGCTACAGCTTCATCGATGCCGCATCCGCGGCCGCGTTCGGCGGCGGGCAGGATGATCTGCGGCTTGAAAACCCGATCTCGTCCGAGATGACCCATATGCGGCCCGATCTGTTGCCGGGGCTGTTGCAGGCTGCGGCCCGCAATCAGGCGCGCGGCACGCTCGATCTGGCGCTGTTCGAGGTTGGGCCGGTCTTCTCGGGCGGGGAGCCGGGCGAACAGGAAACCCAGGCCGCGGGCGTTCTGGTGGGCGCGCGCGCCCCGCGTGATCCGTTCGGCAGCCGGCGCGCGGTCGATCTTTACGATGTGAAGGCCGATGCCGAGGCCGTGCTGGCCGGGATCGGGGCGCCGGCCAAATTCCAGATCCTGCGCACCCTGCCCGCATGGTTTCATCCCGGGCGTGCGGGCGTGATCTGCCTCGGGCCCAAGCGGCCGCTGGCGCTCTTCGGCGAGATCCATCCGCGGGTGTTGCGCGGGTTCGACCTCAAGGGGCCGGTGATGGGCTTTTCGGTGCTGATCGACCGGCTGCCCGAGCCGAAGCAGCGGCGCGCGACGCGCCAGCCGCTTCAGATCAGCAGCTTGCAGCCCGTCGATCGCGATTTCGCTTTCGTGCTCGATGAAAAGGTCGAGGCGCTGAATGTGGTCAATGCCGCAGCGGGCGCGGACAAGGCACTGATCGCGGATGTGCAGGTCTTTGACGAGTTCAGCGGCGCCAAGGCGGAAGCGCAGCTTGGCGCGGGGCGCAAGTCGCTGGCGATCACAGTGCGGCTGCAGCCGCGCGAGGCCACCCTGACCGAGGAAGAGATCGAGGCGGTGTCGCGCAAGGTGGTCGAGAAAGTCGCCAGGGCGACCGGCGGCAGCTTGCGCGGGGAAGCCTGATCAGCGGGGCGTCACGCTGTCTTGTTGACGCTGCGCGTGCCGGTGCCCGCGTCACCGGGCATGTCGCGGACAGTCTGATAGCTGCCGTGACCGGGCGGTTCCGCGATGGCGCCCGCGCCCTCTTCCGAGGTTGAGGCGGGATCGATTTCCGCATCCTCCTGAACGCTCGGGTCGGCCTGGGTTTCCTTCAGGTGCTGCAGGTAATTGATCTCGAACGTAGGCGGTGGCCCGACGAGGCGATTGCGTCGCTCCGGCAGCGGGGCAAGCGTTTTCAGGACGGTCGGATCGCCCTTGCTGGCCGCCTGCAACTGCTTGACCGCTTCGACCACGTCAGGCCGTGCGACCGCGGCGACGCTGCGCCCGCTGGGAGCGTTCTGCACGACGGCAATCGGTTCGCGGTGGACTGGACTGGCAACGCCAGTGGCTGGAAGTGCTGAAATCATGACCCTCTGCCCCTTGTGCTGGCGTTGGCATACGACTGGATAGAACTGTGGCGCATCACAGAGTCGCCGGGCAGCGTTAAGGATCGGTGAAGCGCGGCGGGCAAAATGCCGCGCATTTTAGCCATCTGCCCGCGCGGGCGCCGGGCCGGTCAGCCGTTCCGCAGGATCGAGCGGCCCGCATACTGCGCGGTCTTGCCGAGCATTTCCTCGATGCGGATGAGCTGGTTGTATTTCGCGAGCCTGTCGGAGCGTGCGAGCGAGCCTGTCTTGATCTGCCCGCAATTTGTCGCGACCGCGAGATCCGCGATGGTCGCGTCCTCGGTCTCGCCCGAGCGGTGCGACATCACACAGGTCATGCGCGCGCGATGCGCCATGTCCACGGCGGCGAGGGTCTCGGTCAGGGTGCCGATCTGGTTGACCTTGACCAGAAGGCTGTTGCCGCAGCCCTTGGCGATGCCTTCGGAGAGCCGCTCGGGGTTGGTGACGAAGAGGTCATCGCCGACCAGCTGGATCTTGTCGCCGAGCGCGTCGGTCAGCAGTTTCCAGCCGTGCCAGTCATCCTCCGAGCAGCCATCCTCGATGCTGATGATCGGGTAATCGGCCGCAAGTGCGGCAAGATAATCGACATTTTCCGCCGGGGTCAGCGATTTGCCTTCGCCCACCATCTCGTATTTCCCGTCCTTGAAATACTCGGTCGCGGCGCAATCGAGCGCGAGGTGGATGTCATCGCCGGGTTTGTAGCCGGCCTTCTCGATGCTGCGCAGGATGAAATCCAGCGCGTCGCGGGTGCTTGAGAGGTTGGGTGCAAAGCCGCCCTCGTCGCCGATCCCGGTGCTCAGCCCCGCGCTCGAGAGTTCCTTTTTCAGCGTGTGGAACACTTCCGATCCCATGCGCACCGCCTCGCGCAGGTTCTCGGCGGCGACGGGCATGATCATGAATTCCTGGATGTCGATCGGGTTGTCGGCATGTTCGCCGCCATTGATGATGTTCATCATCGGCACGGGAAGCACCCGCGCCGAGGTGCCGCCGACATAGCGAAAAAGCGGCTGGCCCGTGTATTCGGCCGCTGCCTTGGCCGCGGCCATCGACACGCCGAGGATCGCGTTCGCGCCGAGGCGTTGCTTGTTGGGCGTGCCGTCGAGCTCGATCATCGCCTGGTCGAGGGCGACCTGTTCGCTGACGTCGAAGCCCACCAGCGCCTCTGCCAGCTCGCCATTGACGGCCGAGACCGCGCCCAGCACGCCCTTGCCCTTGTAGCGTTTGGCATCGCCATCGCGTCGCTCGACCGCCTCATAGGCGCCGGTCGAGGCGCCCGAGGGGACGGCTGCGCGGCCCATGGTGCCGTCCTCGAGGATGACATCGACCTCGACAGTGGGGTTGCCACGGCTGTCGAGGATTTCGCGGCCGATGATATCGATGATGATGCTCATGATCTGTCCCTGTGCGCTGGCGTTGTTGCGCTTGGCTATAACGTGAAGAGCGCAGGATTTCTAGCCGGTCCGTGTTTCGCGCCACAAGGTGAAGAGACCCGCCGACACGATGATCGCCGCCCCGATCAGCGTCAGCGCGTCGGGGCGTTCGCCGAACACCAGCATCGCGACGATGAGCGCAAAGAGCATCCGCGTGTAGCGGAACGGCGTGACAAACGACAATTCGCCCACGCGCATCGAGGCGACAAGCGCGTAATAGGCGAGCACACCCACACCGAGCGCGGCGGCGAGGATCCCGAATTGCGCGGCATCGGGGGTCTGCAGGGGCGTGCCCATCACCAGGATCAGCAGGGTGCCGGCGGGGATCAGCATCGCGAAGGCCCAGGCCGAGATCTGGTAGCTGGAGACGACAGGCGGGATCACCCGCGTGACAAGATCGCGCCCCGCGAGCCCGAGCACGCCGATCAGCGCAAGCAGCGAGGCAATCTCGAACCCGGCAAGACCGGGGCGCACGATCAACATCACGCCGAGGAAGCCTACGGAAATCGCGCTCCAGCGGCGCCAGCCGACCTTCTCGCCGAGGAACAGGACCGCGCCGAGCGTCACGAACAGGGGCGCTGCCTGAAGGATCGCCGAGGCGGTTGCGAGGCTTCCCAGAACGAAGCCCATGACGAAGCCGATAGTGCCGATCATCTCGGCGAGGTTGCGCATCAGGATCGCGGGGCTGAGCAATGCCGGCGACACGACCTGCTGTCCTTTCGAGGCCGCGATCGCTCCGAAGACCAGGGCGCCCGCGATGCCCAGGAGCAACAGGATCTGGCCGACGGGCAGGGCGTCGGCGAGAAGCTTGATGAACATGTCTTCCAGTGCGAAGCCTGCCATGGCCAGCGCCATCAGGAGTGCACCACGCAGGTTGTCGGACATGTGCAAGCCTTTCACAGGTTAACTTCCGCCCTGCTACTGGCTGCCGCAGGGCGTGAAAAGCGAAAAGCGCGCCCCCGAAGGGGCGCGCCTGTCAGGTCATGCCTGGTGGGGCGGTCAGTCTTCCTTGGCCGCCTTCTTGATCGGGGCCCAGATCTGCTTGTTGGTCAGATAGAGGAGCACCGCGAAGACCGACAGGAAGATCACGCCGACAAAGCCTGCCTGCTTGCGCTCGACCAACTTGGGCTCTGCCGTCCAAGTCAGGAAGGCCGCGACATCGAGGGCCATCTGCTCTTCGGTGGCAGGGGTGCCGTCGGCGTATTCGACCATGTCGTCGAAGAGCACCGGCGCCATAGAGACCCAGCCGCCATAGGCGCGGTTTTCATAAAAGAGCGCGCCGGCCTGGAAGTCCTCCTCGCCAGTGTAGCCGAGAAGGAAGGACGCGATGTATTCCGACCCACCGATCCCTTTCATCAGCTGGTTGATCCCCAGCCCGTAAGGGCCGGAGAAGCCGGCGCGTGCCTTGGCCATGAGGCTGAGATCCGGCGCACCTTCAAACTGCGATTCGGGGAAATGGTCGGGGCCCTCGGCGATGCGCCAGTCGCGCTCTACGGGATCCCAGACTTCATACATTTCCGCGAAGGCGCGCATCTGGTCGGGCGGAAGCTCGGGCCCGTTCCGGTCGCTCAGTGTCCTGAACGCCACGTATTGCAGCCCGTGGCAGGAGGAGCAGGCCTCGTGATAGACCTGCAGCCCGCGCTGCAACTGGTTGCGGTCATAGGTGCCGGTGAGGCCCTGGAAGGAGAAGTCGAAATTGGTGACTTCGCCCTTCACCTTGGTAGCCTCGGCCGTGGTTGCCGGCAGCCCGAGGGCCAGGGCAGCCATGGCGGCAACGGCAAGTTTCCTGAGTGTCATGGGTCGTTCCTTTGCGTTTGCCGTTACTCTGCCGGGACCGGTTCGGGCGAGGGACCGGATTTCCCACCGGAGCCGGACTGCGCGCGCACTGTCGCCTTGAAGTCTTCCTCGATCGTCGCCGGCTGCGGCAGCGGGCGCTCGAGCACGCCAAGCAGCGGCATGATCACGAGGAAATAGGCGAACCAGTAGGTCGTGCCGATCAGCGCGATATTCGTGTAGATCCCTTCGGCCGGCATGGCGCCTGCCCAGGTCAGCACGACGAAGTTCACGATGAAGAGCCAGAACCACCACTTGAACATCGGGCGGTAGCGGCCCGAGCGCACCGACGAGGTGTCAAGCCAGGGCAGCAGCGCCCAGACGAAGATCGCCCCGAACATGGCCAGCACCCCGAAGAAGGTGGCGTCGACGATCCCGAACGTCAGCCAGTTGACGGCAATCACGATCCAGACATCCGAGGTGAAGGCGCGCAGGATCGCGTAGAAGGGCAGGAAGTACCATTCCGGCACGATCTCGGGCGGGGTCACCAGCGGGTTGGCCTCGATGTAGTTGTCGGTATGGCCGAGGAAGTTCGGCATGAAGCCCACCAGCGCCCAGAAGAGCGCAAGGATGACCGCCAGCGCGAAGAGATCCTTGATCACGAAATAGGGCCAGAAGGGCAG
>SLKB01000003.1 GCA_007134805.1 Paracoccaceae bacterium | reverse complement strand
CTTTCGGGCTCTTTCGGGCGAAAGGCTGCCCTGCCCTGCCCTGTCTTGGCAAGCCCTGATGGGCCCGGGCCTCAGATCAGCACGCGGATCTTGTCGATCTCGGCATCGAACTCGCCATGCGCGGTCTTGTCCCAGTAGAAGGGCGCGCGCACGAGTTCCCACAACGCCTTGTAGACGGCGAGCACGGCAAGCGGGAAATAGGCATGCAGCGCGAGCAGCCAGAATCGCAGATGCCGGTGGCGCACGCTTTTCGTGGCGGCAAAGCCGATGATGAGCGACACGAGCTCGGAGCCGAGGAACAGCGCCACGAAGCCGATGATCAGCGGTGCGGGCAGGATCTCGGGCAAGGGATGCCCGAACCCCAGCAGAATCAGCCAGAATGACCACAGGAGCGGCGCGAACATGAATTGCAGCAAGGTGCCGAGGAACAGCACCTGCACCCCGAAGAAGCGCCACGCACCCAGTTGCCGCCAGAGCTGCACCGGCTCGCGCATATGCACAAGCCAGGTGATCGCATAGCCCTTGAGCCAGCGCGAGCGCTGCTTGACCCAGGCCAGCGGGTGGCAACTGGCTTCTTCCTCGGTGACCGTGTCGAGCAGTTGCGTGTAGTAGCCATGCCGGGCCAGCCGGATCCCGAGATCGGCATCCTCGGTCACATTATGCGCGTCCCAGGCACCGAGCTTTTCCAGGATGTCGCGGCGGAAGAAAAGTGTCGTGCCCCCAAGCGGCACGGCGAGGCCCAGCCGCTGCATGCCCGGCAGGATGATCCGGAACCATGACGCGTATTCGATGCTGAAACAGCGCGAGATCCAGTTCGCACGCGCATTGTAGAAATCGAGCACACCCTGCACACAGGCGAGATTGGGCGGTCCTTCCTGAAAACAGCGCACCACCCGATGGATCTGGTCGGGCTCGGGGGCATCCTCTGCGTCATAGACCCCGACAATCCGGCCGCGCGCGAAGAGCATCGCGAAATTCAGCGCGCGCGGCTTGGTCTTGAGCTTCCCGTCGGGCACCGGGATCACCCGCATCCAGTGCGGGAGCTCCGCGTGATCAAGCGCCGCGCGCGTCGCGACATCCTGCTCTTCGACAACCAGCAGGATGTCGAGCAATTCCCGCGGCCAGGTCAGGCGCGAGAGCCGGTTGATCAGCCGCGGTACAACCTCGGGTTCGTCATACATCGGCACGAGGATGCTCACGACCGGCTTGCGGTGCACCGCAAGCGGGGTCGTGACCACCGGGAAGGCCGGCGCGGGCGCGCGGCGCAGGCTGAGGAAGGCTGCAAGTTTCAGCCCCGAGGACAACAGCAGCGCCGTACAGGTCAGGCATGTCAGCACCGCGAGCACCAGCACCGGCGCATAGAGCGCGGCCGCCAGCACCAGCAGCAGCGCGCCTCCCAGCGCCCGGCCGAAACTGCGCGCATGCATCGCACGGCAGCTTTCCTTCGCGGGTACGCAGGTCTCGGCCCAGAGCTTCAGGCGCGTCCGGCGGGTGCGCAGCAGGCACGCATGCAGGTCGGTCTCGCTCACGAGCACCATGACGACAGGGCCGAAGAGCGCCTCCAGCTCGGCGCGATGATTCTCGAATTGCAGCGGGCGTGCGGTCGCGACAACCGTGACCGCCCCCGCCTGCATCCAGGGCAGACAGTGCAGCGCGAGACAGCGCTGCACGCCCAGGCGGTCGATCAGCCGCGGGTCGGGCGGCGGGCTGTACTGGTCGTAACAGCGGGTCTGGTATTGACGCGAGCGCGCCTGCGCCAATTGCTCTTGCGTGACGAGCCCCTGGGCGAGCAGCAGATCGCCCAGATCAACCGCCCGGCGCGACTGCATCTCAAGCGCGCGCAGAAGATCCGCGGGCGCGACGGCGCCCATTTCCTGCAGGATGCGCCCCAGCGCCGGCCGGTCAGCGTCCGCACGGCGCTCCACGACAAGCTGTAACGGCGCGCGCAGAATTGCGGGGCCGGCACGACCTGTCCTGTATGCCGCGCTGTGATGCATGACCCCCACTCTAGCCAGATTCAGGCCGACTAGAGCATGGCCTGCGTTAACAAAGGGTTAACGGACCGGGCGCGCGGTTAACCTTTGCGTTAGGCGCGGTTAAGATTTAGCGATCAGGGCGCGGATCCCTGCTTGCGGCTGGCGATGGAGGCAGCAAAGCGTTCGAACAGATAGAAGCTGTCCTGCGGGCCCGGGCTTGCCTCGGGGTGATGCTGGACCGAAAACACGGGCTTGTCGCGCAAGCGGATGCCGCAATTCGACCCGTCGAAGAGCGAGACATGGGTCTCGTCCACATTCGCGGGCAGGCTCTGGCTGTCGACGGCAAAGCCATGGTTCATCGATGTGACCTCGACCTTGCCGGTCTCATGATCCTTGACCGGATGGTTCGCCCCGTGATGGCCATGGTTCATCTTCACGGTCCGCGCGCCCAGCGCAAGCGCGAGCATCTGATGCCCGAGACACACCCCGAAGACCGGCAGATCGGCCGCAAGCACACCCTTGATCATCGGCACGGCATATTCGCCCGTCGCGGCCGGATCGCCCGGCCCGTTCGACAGGAAGACGCCGTCGGGGTTGAGTGCGAGCACATCCTCGGCCGTCGCGGTTGCCGGCATCACGGTGACATCACACCCGGCCGAGGCGAGGCTGCGCAATATGTTGCGCTTGGCCCCGTAATCGATGGCGACCACCTTGTGGAGGGGGGCTGTCTGACGGGTGTATCCCTCTGGCCAGGCCCAGCGCATCTCGTCCCAGCGATAGGATTGCGTGCAACTGACCTCGCGCGCCAGATCGAGGCCCACAAGCCCTTTCCACGCCCGCGCCTGCGCCACCAGCGCCTCAATGTCGAAACTTCCGTCCGGATCATGGGCGAGCGCGACATGCGGCGCGCCCTGCTGACGGATCGCGCGGGTCAGCCGGCGGGTATCGACGCCGCCCATGCAGATCCGGCCCCGCGCACCCAGCCACTCCACCAAAGGCGCGGTGGCGCGCCAGTTCGAGGGCGCTGTCGGATCCCATTTGACAACCATGCCGGCCGCGAAGGGCTCGGCGGTCTCGTCGTCTTCGGGGTTCACGCCGACATTGCCGATATGGGGGAAGGTGAAGGTCACGATCTGCCCGGCATAGGAGGGGTCGGTCATGATCTCCTGATAGCCGGTCATCGCCGTGTTGAAGCACAGTTCGGCCACTGTCTGGCCGGTGGCACCGAAGCCGCGCCCGTAGAAGATCGTGCCGTCGGCAAGTGCCAGACAGGCCGTTGGCTTCAGGGTCTGTGCAGACATTTGTGCGGACATGGGCGGGAACTCCGTCGGGTCAGGGCTGAGGGTCATCTATTCAGGCCGCGCGCGGGAATCAAGCCAATCCGGGCCAATCCGGGCAGGTGCGCGCGGGCCTGCTTGCCCGTTGCCGCGGCGCGCGCGATCCGGTAGACCTCCGCACTTGTCACATCCCCATCCACAGGATGAAAGCCATGTCGCTTCGCGAAAAGATTGCCATCGAGCTCAAGACGGCGCTGAAGACCAGGGACACCGATCGCCTCGCGACGCTGCGCCTGATCAATGCGGCGATCAAGGATCGCGAGATCGCGGCGCGCGGCGATCCGAGCATCAGCGAACTCAGCGATACGGATCTGATCGCAGTGCTCACCCGCATGGTCAAGCAGCGCCGCGAGTCGGCCCGGGCCTATGAAGAGGCGGCGCGGCTCGATCTTGCCGCGCGTGAACGCGCCGAGATCGAGGTGATCGAGAGCTTCCTGCCCCGGCAGATGAGCGACGCGGAAATCGCCGCCGCTGTCGATGCCGCGATCGCCAAGACCGGGGCGCAATCCGTGCGCGATATCGGCAAGGTGATGGGGGCGCTGAAAGCGGCGCATGCGGGGCAGATGGATTTCGCCAAGGCCGGCGCCGCGATCAAGGCGCGCCTCAACTGAGCGATTGCGCCGCGGTCTGGATCGCGCCCGGCGCGCGCTATGTCATGGCGGGGGTCGCAGTCCGGCCCCGACTTCGCAGAAAGGATGCCCCCGCATGCACAAGATACTGACCACCCCCGCTGCCCTTGCGCTCGCGCTCTCGGGCGCTGCCGCATTTGCCGAGCCGTTCGAGTACAGCATCGGCGAGATGGTGTTCGAGGGCTACATAGCCCACCCGTCCGAGGAGCCGCTTGGCGCCGTGCTGATCGTCCATGACTGGGACGGGGTGAACGCCCATGAGATCGCCCGCGCCGAGGCGATGGCAGAGGCCGGATATGTCGGCATCGCGCTTGATCTCTTCGGGCGCGACACGCCGCTCGAGGGGATCGATGACTACCGCGCGGCTACCGGCGCGCTCTATGCCGACCGCGCCGAGTTCCGCACGCGCCTTGAAGGGGCGATCGACGCGGCCACAGCGCTTGACGGGGTGCCCTCGAACATGGTGCTGACGGGCTATTGCTTCGGCGGTGCGGCCGCGCTCGAAGCCGCGCGCGCGGGCCTCGATCTGGCGGGTTTCGTGAGCTTCCATGGTGGGCTCGATCTGCCCGAGGGGCAGGATTACAGTGCAACCTCGGCGCCGGTTCTGGTGCTGCACGGCTCGGCTGACCCGGTCTCGGGGATGGCCGATCTTGCCGCGCTGATGGACGCATTGCAGGAAGCGAACGTGCCGCATGAGGCGCAGATCTACGGTGGCGCGCGGCATTCCTTCACGGTCGAGGGGTCGAATGACTGGGACGCGGACGCGAATGCGCGCGCCGAGGCGGCTCTGCTGCGCTTCCTCGAGGATACCTTCTGACAGGCTGCTGAAAAACTCTGGCAACCCGCAGGCTGACCGCCTTCCCGCGGGAAAGTCTCGACGCCTGCCACATCTTGCCCCGGGCGTCAGATCGACTGACGCTCGGGGCTCATCGAATCCTGTCGCAGACGGGTCTCGAAGGCGCGCGAGATATGGTCCTTGAGCGCGCGCGCCGCCGCATCGCCATCGCCTGCGGCAATCGCCTCGACAATGGCGTCATGCTCTTCGATCGTCTGCCTGCCACGACCGGCAAAGGACAGTGACGTGGTCGCCAGCAGCGCCATCGACCGGTGCACCAGATCGAGTTGCTGCACAAGATACCGGTTGTGCGACGCCAGATGGATCTGCTTGTGAAAACGCTTGTTGGCCCGGCTCAGTGCCTGGGGCTTTTCCACCAGCGCGCGATCCTCCTGCACCATGATGCGCAGCAGGCGGACCTCTTCTTCGGTGGCGTGACGCGCGGCGAGCCGTGCGGCAAGCCCCTCCAGCGCAGAGCGCACGACATAGAGTTCCGCAAGCTGGTTGTGATCGAGCGAGGCCACGATCAGCGACCGCCCGTCGCGCGACAGCAGCGATTGTGTCTCCAGCCGCTGAAGCGCTTCACGGATCGGCGTGCGCGACACGCCGAACCGCTCGGCCAGTTCCGATTCGACCAGACGGTCGCCGGGCTTGTAGATCCCGACATCAATCGCCTCGAGGATCAACGAATAGGCATCTTTCAGGGTTTTGGGATCGGACATTGCTTTGCCTTTCGGTCTCATCCTAAAAAAGCCGGGATCGTCTTCGATGACAACCATCAAAGCATCCCGATTGTGAAGGGGGTCCGGCCATGCCCAAACTGGCATTCGCGCATGTCGACACATGGGTGTTCGATCTCGACAACACGCTCTACCCTCCGCAGATGCGCCTCTTCGATCAGATCGAGACGCGGATGACCCGCTATGTGATGCAGGCGCTCGACGTGTCGCAGGCCGAGGCCGATTCCCTGCGCCGGCGCTACTGGGCCGAGTACGGCACGACGCTTGCCGGGCTCATGCGCGTGCATGATCTCGACCCCGGGCCCTATCTCGACTGGGTCCACGAGATCGATTTCACGCCCCTGCAGGCCGATGATGCGCTGCGCGCGGCGATCGCGGCCCTGCCGGGGCGCAAGATCATCTACACGAATGGCACAGCCAGCTATGCCGAGCGGGTTTGCGTGGCGCGCGGTCTTGGCAATCTCTTCGATGCGATTTACGGTGTCGAGCATGCCGGATATCGCCCCAAACCCGAAGCTGAAGCCTTCTCCCGGATCTTTGCCCGCGACGGATGCGATCCGCGCAGCGCGGCCATGTTCGAGGATGATCCGCGCAACCTCGCGGCACCGCATGACATGGGGCTGCGCACGGTCCTTGTCGCGCCCGAGCCAATTGTCGCGGCCCATATCGACCATCACACGGCCGATCTGGGCGGCTTCCTGCACGGGCTGCGCGGCTGAGCGCCGGGCCCGTGCGGCAACCTGTCATCTCGCCTGCCCCGCAACATCGGCGCAGGCATCCTGAACCATCACATCCGGAGGAGACCCATGGCAGAAACCGACTCTAAGAAGGGCAGCAGCCGCAAACCCGTGCAACGGATGAGCGAGCCATGGGCGATCTGGGGCATCATTGCCCTGCTGGTGGTCGTTCTGGCGCTCGCCGTGCTGACGATGGGGCTGCAGGGCCTCGCGATCGTCATGGTGATGCTCGCGCTCGCGATGCTGGTGCTTCTGGTCTTCATCGTCTTCGGATAGCTGCGCGCCGCCCGCGCGGCGGCGTCGCATTGCCTCGGGCCCGGGCGACACCTAGGTATGACGCTCCTCAAGGAGAGCTTGCATGCGCGCGACATTTGACATCCTGGTCTCAGGCGGCGGGATCGCGGGGCTCTGCGCTGCGGCGGCATTCGGCGCGCGCGGACACAAGACGCTGTGCGTCGATCCCGCTCCCCCGATCATGGCCGAGCAGGACCCCGGATCGGATCTGCGCAGCACAGCACTTCTGCAGCCCTCGGTAACCCTGCTGCGCGAAATCGGCCTGTGGGGCACGCTCGCCCCCCATGCGACGCCGCTGCAGGTGATGCGTATCGCCGATGCCGGTGGGCCCACGCCTGAAATCCGCGTGAGCCATGCTTTCGACGCGGCCGATATCTCGGACCAGCCCTTCGGCTGGAACCTGCCCAACTGGCTGTTGCGGCGCGAACTGGTGGCCTATCTGGCGGATCTCGACACTGTGACCTTCCGCACAGGCGTGGCAACGCACCGGCTCACCACGCGCACATCGGCTGCGATCGTGGGCCTGAGCGACGGCCAGTCGGTCGAGGCGCGCCTGCTCATTGCCGCCGATGGGCGCGACAGCCCCATGCGCCAGGCGCTCGGCATCGGGGTGCGTCGCACCCGATACGGGCAGAAGGCGCTCGCCTTTGCCGTCACGCATCCGACCCCGCATCAGAATGTCTCGACCGAGATCCATCGCAGCGGCGGCCCCTTTACCTTCGTGCCCTTGCCCGACCGCGATGGCCAGCCATGCTCGGCAATCGTCTGGATGGATCATGGCCCGAACGTGGTCGCGCTCGCCGCCCTCCCCGAGTCGGAATTCGAGGCGGCGATGACCGCGCGCTCCTGCGGGCTGTTCGGGCCGCTCAAGCTGGTGTCGCGCCGGACAGTCTGGCCGATCATCAGCCAGATCGCCGAGCGGTTTCATGGCCAGCGCACAGCGCTGATGGCCGAGGCCGCGCATGTCGTCCCCCCGATCGGGGCGCAGGGGCTGAACATGTCGCTCGCAGATCTGCAGGTGCTGCTCGAGGTCTCGGAGACGGGCGACCCGGGCAGCGAGGCCAGCCTGCAGAGCTACCATCGCCGCCGCTACCCCGATGTCGCCTTGCGTGTCGCGGGGGTCAGCCTGCTCAACCGCGCCTCGATGACCGAGATGCAGCCGCTGCGCGATGCACGCGCGCGCGTGCTGAACACGATGGCACAGGTCAGCCCGATCAGGCGGGGCCTGATGCAGCTTGGTCTGGGTCAGCGCTGAGCGGCGCGGAGAGTTCGCGCACCCGCGCGCACAGCCAGTCAAGCTGCGCGTCCCGCAACCCGAGCTGCGCCAGATGCTGCGCGGTGTTCATCAGATACTCGCTGTTGGACCCGCGCCCGCCCTGCGCGCGCGCGATGATCCGCGCCTGCTCTTCCAGCGGGAGCCCCCCGCAATACTGATCATGCGCGCGGTCGATGACATAGGTCACCGCCTCGATCCGCCGCCCGTCGCGCAGGGTGACCGGGCAGCGGCGCTCCAGATACGCCGCCGAGATCAATTCGCGCGCACGCAGGTATTCAAGGCTTTCCTCGGCGATCCGCACAGGGATCTCGAAAGCCAGCCCCTCGCAGCCGCCGCTACCTTCGTCGAGCGCCAGCACCAGCCCGGGTTGCGCGACCGTGCCCCGGTGATGGATCGAGCGCATGCAGAAGGATCGCTCATAGCCCTCGAGCCGCGCGATCCTGGCATCGCGATAGGCAAAGCCCGGCTGCCAGACCAGCGATCCATAGCCGAAAACCCAAATCGCCTCTTGCGCGCGCATGTGACTGGCCCTTTTCACCTGCGACGGTGTAAACACCATTTGACTGTGAAGCGAAAGGGGTGGGCCAGAATGGGCAAGGCAGTGACGATCCTGATGATCGGGCTTCTCCTGGCAGGGCTTTCCTGGTTTGCGATGGCCCGGTTTGCCGCGCAGCAGGTGGCCCACCAGATCACCGAGACGCGCGCACTCTCTGCCGTTGCCGGCCCGGTGACCGGCTTTCCGCTGGCCTTCCAACTGCAGCTGGAGGATGTGCGGCTTGCCAGCACCGACCAGCGCCAGACCTGGCGGGTGCCGCAAGTCGCGCTGCACAGCCCCGCCTGGTCGCCCGGCCGGATCGCAGTTGATCTCAGCCCGGAGCAGACGCTCGTGATCTGGGGCCGCACCCATACGATCACAGCGGAGGCCGCGACCGGCCAGGTGCATCTCGGCCCGGACCGACAGCTGCGGCTGGGCGAGGTGCAACTCCGTGCAGCGACGCTTTCGCCGCCACTGCTCGCCTCGCAGCTCGACGGGCTTTCCGCGCGGCTGACGCAGGATGAGGGCGCGCAGTATCGCCTGTCTGCGGTTGCCGATGATCTGGTGCCGCAGTCCGAACTGGTGCCCGCCGGGCGCCGGGATGACCGGGTTCAGGCCGCATTCGAGGCGGATCTGACATTTCGGGACCCCCTGCGCGCGGGAGAGCCGGCCCCTGCCCTTGCAGCATTGCACGCCGCGCGCTTGCAGATCGACTGGGGCGCGCTTGGCGCGACAGTCACCGCCGATCTGGACATCAATGCCGAAGGCGGCCTTGACGGAGATCTCGCAGTCAGGATGACCGACGCGGGCGCTTGGTTCGAACTTCTGGTCGAGGCCGCGTTGCTTGACCGGGATGCAGCGCAGCTGGTGCTGTCAATGCTGCCGCGCGCCGGGACGGCCACGCTGGAATTCTCCGTCTCGGATTCAGTTCTGCTGCTGGGCCCCTTCCCGCTCGCGGAGCTGCCGCGCTTTTGACTCGCGCCGTCT
>SLKB01000084.1 GCA_007134805.1 Paracoccaceae bacterium | reverse complement strand
GAGATCCTGTCGGGCCGCACGCGCGATTCCAACATGTTCCACCTCGCCGGCGAGCTTGCGCAGCGCGGTATCGATCTGATGGAAGTGCGCGTGGTCTCGGACCGCAGGGAGCAGATCATCGCGGCGCTCGATGATCTGCGCGCGGGCTTTGACCATGTCTTCACCTCGGGCGGGATCGGGCCCACGCATGATGACATCACCGCCGATGCGGTGGCGGCGGCCTTTGGTGTGGGGCTCGATATCCGTGACGATGCCCGCGCGATCCTGGCCGAGCATTATGACCGCACGGGGCTCGAATTGAACGCGGCGCGCCTGCGCATGGCGCGGATCCCGGACGGGGCCTGCCTGATCGACAATCCGATCTCGGCAGCACCTGGGTTTTCGCTGGGCAATGTGCATGTCATGGCCGGCGTTCCGGCCGTGTTCGAGGCGATGGTCGCAAGCCTGCTGCCGGGCCTCGCCGGGGGCGCGGCGCTCTACAGCCAGAATCTGACGATCTCGCGCGGCGAGGGCGAGATTGCCGAGGATCTCGGCCGCCTCGCGCAGGAGTTTCCCGACCTCGCGATCGGCTGCTACCCGTTCCAGCGCGACGGGGTGTTCGGGGCCACTGTCGTCGTGCGCGGCGAAAGCGCGGCGCAGGTCGATGCAGCACTCCTGCGCCTCACGACGCTGTTTCCCGAGGCCCTCGCGTGAGCCAGCCCACCGCTGCCGAGGCTCTCGCGGCGCTTGATGCGACATGGCCTGCGCGGCGCATCATCGACCAGCACGGCTGGCGCCTGCGCGAGGGCAGTGGCGGGGGCAAGCGCGTCTCGGCGGCAAGCCCGCTCTGCCCCGAGCCTGACCTCGCCTCGGCGCTCGACTGGATGGGCGCGCAGGGCGTGGGCCCGCTGTTCCGCCTGGTCCCCGAGGATGCCGCGCTCGATGCCGCGCTTGCGGCACGAGGCTTTCGCCTGATCGACCCGACGCTGATCTATGCCGCGCCAGTCGCCAGCATGGCGGCGCCCTTGCCACCCGTCAGGCTGTTCGATCTCTGGCCCCCGCTCTCGATCATGCGCCGGATCTGGGCCGAGGGCGGGATCGGACCCGCGCGACAGGCCGTGATGGACCGCGCGCCCGCGCCCCGCACCGCACTTCTCGCCCGGATCGAGGATCGAGTCGCCGGGGTGGCCTTCATTGCGCAACACAAGGCGATTGCCATGCTCCACGCGATGGAGGTCATGCCCCAGATGCGGCGCAAGGGCGGGGGGGAAACCTTGCTGCGCGGTGCGGCCAACTGGGCGCAGGCGCAGGGCGCGCGCCACCTCGCGCTTGCCGTGACCGAGGCCAATACCACCGCGCGGCAACTCTACCAGCGGCTCGGGCTGCAGGTGGTGGCGCGCTATCATTACCGCGACGCACCGCAGGAGGCCCCATGACCGACCAGGTGACCCGGCTCGATCTTCCCGCGATGGATCCGCTTCCCGAACGCACCCGCGCCTATCTGGCGCTGTGCGAGGAAAAGCTCGGCCTCGTGCCGAACGTGCTGCGCGCCTATCTGTTCGACATGGCGAAATTCGACGGTTTCGTCGCAATGTACAACGATCTGATGCTGGGCGAGAGCGGGCTTTCGAAGCTCGAGCGCGAGATGATCGCCGTCACCGTCTCGTCGATCAACCGTTGCTGGTATTGTCAGGTCGCCCATGGCGCGGCCGTACGCGCGCTCTCGGGCGACCCGGCGCTGGGCGAGGCGATGGTGATGAATTTCCGCGCAGCCCCGCTTGATGCGCGGACCCGCGCCATGCTCGAATTCACCGAAACCGTGACCGAGGCGAGCGCCCGGATCACCGATGCCGACCGCGATGCGCTGCGCGCGCATGGCTTCTCGGATCGGGACATCTTCGACATCATCGCGGTCGTGGGCTTTTTCTCGATGTCGAACCGGATCGCCTCGGCGACGGGGATGCACCCCAACCCCGAATACCACGCGATGGCGCGCTGAGCGGACGCTCAGGCGGGCGGGCGGTCGAAAAGCCCGCTGACCGCCCGGCGCAAGAGCGCGCTGGTGCGGGGCCGGGGCAGCGCGGCAAAGGGCAGAGGCCGGCAGATTTCCATGGCCGCGATCCCCAGCCGCGCGGTCAGCGCCCCGTTCACCACGCCCTCGCCGAAGCGGCGCGAGAGCTTCGAGACCATCCCGCCAGAGGCAACCGCGCCCAGCATGTCCTCGCCCACCGCGACAGCCCCCGTGGCCAGCAGATGCGCGATCACGCCGCGCAGCAGGCGCAGGCTGCCGAAACTGCCCGCGCGCCCGCCGTAAATCTCCGCGATCCGCCGGATCATCCGCAGATTGGTGATGAGTGCTGCCGCCACATCGACAAGCGGCAGCGGGATGATCGCGGTCAGCAACGCCACCCGCCGCGCCGCCCCCTCGACCTCGCCGCGCGCGCGCGCATCGAGCGGCGCCATCAGCGTGGCCTCGGTCAGCTCAAGCAGCCCCTCGGCATCCATCTGATCCGGCCCTGTCTCGGCAAGCGACTGGCAGGGCCAGCGCATCTCGGCCCGGCCTGCATAGAACCCGCGCAACTCGGTACCAAGCGCGCGCGCCGCGTCCAGATCATCCGCGCCCAGCGCTGCCTCGGCGCGGGCGCGCAGCGCATCGAGCCGGCGCAGACGGCGATAGCCGGCAAGCTCGCGCCAGGCAAAGATCGCAAGCGCCAGCCCCAGCACCCCGGCAAGCACGCTCGCCAGCAGCCCCAGCGCCTCGTTGCGCGCCAGCAGCCCGGTCACGAAATCCCAGGCCGCGACCGAGAGCGCGAGCGTCACGAAGCCCGCGCCCGCGCCCCAGCCGATCCGCGCCCAGAAGGTCAGCCGTGCCCGGCCCAGTTGCATCGCGCGCTCCATCGCGCGCCCCTCGGCCTGCTCGAAGCTCTCGGCGTCGGGCGGGGCGGGGGCGGCGCCGGGGTCGGCGGCCTCGTCCGCGTCGAGTTCGATCAGCACGGGCTTGCGTGGACGTTCGCTCATTGCAGCAGATCCCCGATCAGAAACTCGGCCGCCCGATCAAGCCGGATATGCGGCAGCCCATCCTCCGGGCCGCGCGTGAGCGGCGCGGGCGCAAAGCGCATGATCGTGTAATCCGCATCCAGCCAGCGCGCCGCCCCTTCCTGCGCGGGGCCGAGCAGCGCCATCGGGTCCTCGGGCAACTCGCCCGGATAAAGCGCCGCCTGCCGACCCGTATCGAGCAGCCGGCCCCGCACGCAATCCAGAAGCTTGCCGTCGCGCTGGTGCTGTTCCTCGACCGTGGCGCGGATCGCGGCCAGCGCCAGCGCCTCGGTCCGCGCACCGGCGAAGCGCGCGCGGTCGCGCGACTGGCGCAAGAGCGCCTGCAGGATCGCGCTGAGCCGCTCATGCTGGGAATGGTGCAGGTGATCGGCCTTGGTCGCCGCAAAGAGGATCCGCTCGACCCTCCGCCCGCCCAGCAGTCGGGTCAGCCAGGCATTGCGCCCGGGCCGGAAGGCAGCCAGCAATTCGCTGAGCGTCTCGCCCATGCGGCCCACGGCCTCGGGCCCGGTATGGATCGCGCCCAGAAGATCAGCCAGAACCACCTGCCGGTCGATCCGGGCGAAATGATCGCGGAAGAAGGGGCGGATCACCTGCGCCTTGTAGGCATCGAACCGCCGCGCCATCTCGCGGCGCAGGCTGCCGCGCCCCGCACGCGCGGACGGCAGCGGCACGAAGCACAGCACCGGCGAGCCCGCCAGATCGCCGGGCAGCAGGAAGCGCCCCGGCATGATATCGGGCAGCCCGGCCGCGCGGGTTTCGCGCAGGTAGTCGGTGAAGGTGCCTGTGAGCGCTTCGGCCACGGCCTCGTCATGGCGCGCGGTCGCGTCAGTGGCCTTGAGCGCGTCAAGACACGCCGCGCCATGGGCGCGCGCCTGCATGCGGGCCAGCGTCTCGGCTGACCAGCTGTCGTAATCCTTGTCCAGCAGCACCAGATCCAGAAGCCACTCGCCCGGATAGTCGATGATATCGACATGCTGGATCCGCGCGCCGCGCAAGCCACCCAGCAGCCCCCCCGGCCGCACCCGGAAGGACAGCCGCAATTGCGAGATATGGCTCGTGCTGTCCGGCCAGACCGGATCGGGCCCGCTGAGCGCGGCCAGATGCCGCTCATAGGGAAAGCGCGGCAGCGTGTCATCGGGCTGGGGTTGCAGGAACGCGGCCTCGATCCGGCCCTGCGCCACGGCCTGCATCCGGCCCATCCGCGCGCGGTCGAGCATGTTGGCCACGAGCGAGGTGATGAAGACAGTCTTGCCCGCCTGCGACAGCCCCGTCACACCGAGCCGCAGGCGCGGCTCGAAAAACGTCTCCGAGATCGTGTCGCTGACGCCCGACGTCACGCGGTCAACACCGCGCAGCACCTCATCCGTCAGCCTGCCGATCACCATGCACCCCGTCCCTGTCGCCTATGCTCACAGATAGGGGCGGTTCGGCGCGGATGCCAGCATCAGGCCCAGGTGAAGAAATCCGCCGGCGCGCGCGCGCGCAACTTCCCGGCCAGCTCGCGCCCAAGCTCGGCCCCCTCGGCCAGCGCCGCGCGCCCTTCGGTGAACAGCCGCTCTGACCCGTCGGGGCGCAGGATCTCGCCGCGCAGCCAGATCTCGTCCGCCTCGATCACGGCAAGCCCGGCGATCGGCGTCTCGCACGATCCGTCGAGCGCGGCGAGGAACGCGCGCTCGGCCGCCAGTCGCAAGGTGGTGGCCGCGTCGTTGAGCGCGGCCAGCATCTCGCGCATGCGCGTGTCCTCAGCGCGGCATTCGATCCCGATGGCGCCCTGCGCGATGGCGGGCAGCATGTCTTCGGGCGCGATGGCCGATTGCGCCACCTCGGTCATGTTGAGCCGCCGCAACCCGGCCATGGCCAGGAAGGTGCAATCCGCGACCCCGTCATCGAGCTTGCGCAGCCGCGTCTGCACATTGCCGCGAAATTCGACCACGCGCAGATCGGGGCGGCGGTTGAGAAGCTGCGCGCGGCGCCGCAGACTGGAGGTGCCCACGACCTGCCCGGGCGCCAGATCCGCAAGGCCACGCGCCCCCTTGCGCGAGACGAACGCATCGCGCGTATCTTCGCGCGGCAGATAGCAGTCGAGCAAGAGCCCCTCGGGCTGTTCGGTCGGCATGTCCTTCATCGAGTGCACGGCAATGTGGATCCGGCCCGCGATCATCGCCTCTTCGATTTCCTTGGTGAACAGGCCCTTGTTGCCGATCTCCTTGAGCGGGCGGTCGGCGTCGATCATGCTGCGGTCATCGCCCGTCGTCTTGATGACAGCGATCTCGAAGGCGGCCTCGGGCAGATCATGCGCGGCCATCAGCCGCGCACGGGTCTCATGGGCCTGCGCAAGCGCCAGCGGCGAGCCGCGCGTGCCGATCTTCAGGGGCGTGTCGGGGGTCGGGAAATCACTGCTCATGGGTCCTGATTAGCTTCGCGCGCCGGGACTGACAAGCGCCCATCTGTCTCGCGGACTTGACAACTGCGCGCAGGATTGGGACGAGAGGGCTGCCCATCAGGAGACCGCCATGACCGTTGCCGCGCAGCCCGCCCAGGCCCCCAGCAAGACCATTCTCCGTGCCCTCGCCGGCGAGGTATTGCCCACGCCGCCGATCTGGATGATGCGTCAGGCGGGGCGGTATCTGCCTGAATACCGCGCCACGCGCGCGCAGGCGGGCGATTTCCTGTCGCTGTGCTACAACCCCGAACTTGCCGCCGAGGTCACCTTGCAGCCGATCCGGCGCTACGGCTTCGACGCGGCGATCCTGTTTGCCGATATCCTTCTGGTGCCGCAGGCGCTGGGCGCGGAGCTGTGGTTCGTGACGGGCGAGGGGCCGCGCCTGTCGACGATCACCGATGCGCAGGGCGTCGGAGCGCTCAAGCCCGTCGAGGCGATCCACGACACGTTGGGGCCAGTCTACGAGACCGTGAAGATCCTGTCGCGCGCATTGCCGGCCGAGACGACGCTGATCGGCTTTGCCGGCGCGCCCTGGACAGTGGCCACCTACATGATTGCCGGCCGCGGTACCCCCGATCAGGCGCCGGCGCACAAGATGCGCGTCGAGGCGCCCGAGGCCTTCGACGCGCTGATCGACCGGATCACGCAGGCGACCATCGAATACCTGTCCATGCAGATCGACGCCGGGGCCGAGGTGGTCAAGATCTTCGACAGCTGGGCCGGCTCGCTCAAGGGCGACGCGTTCGAGCGCTATGCGCTGGAGCCCGCGAAGACGATCACGGCCGCGCTCAAGCAGCGCCATCCCGGCATCCCGGTCATCGCCTTCCCGCGCGAGGCCGGTGAGGGCTATATCGGCTTCGCCCGCGCCACAGGCGCCGATTGCGTGGCCATCGACAATTCGGTGACCCCCGAATGGGCGGCCGCGCATGTGCAATGCGAGGGCTGCGTGCAAGGCAATCTCGCATCCTCTCACATGGTCACCGGCGGGCCAGATCTGGTCGCCGCCACCGAGCGCGTCGTGCGCGCCTTCTCGAAGGGGCCGCATATCTTCAATCTCGGTCATGGCATCACCCCGGATGCCGACCCCGACAATGTCGCGCGCATGATCGAGACAGTGCGAAATTTCAAAGAGTGAAAAATCATTTCGCAGAATGAAAAAAGGCGGCCCTTTTGCGCGGCCGCCTTCTTGCCTTGCGATCCGCCGCGCCCAGGAAACGGGCCGGATCACCGCGTCAGTAAGGCGCCCCGCTGCTGATACCGCGCCGGGACCTGTCGCGCTGATGATCGAGGCGGTGCCATTTTTCAAAGGATGAAAAACGATTTCGCGGAATGAAAAAAGGCGGCCCGCGCGGGGCCGCCTTCGTTCATGCGATCCGCCGCGCTCAGGAAGCGGGCAGGATCACGGCGTCGATCACATGGATCACGCCATTGCTTGCCTCGATATCGGCCTGAATGACATTCGCATCATCGACGGTCACCGTCTCGCCCACGCCGATCGTGATCGACTCGCCATTCACGGTCTCGGCGGTCATGCCGTCTTCCAGATCACCCGACATGATCGCGCCGGGCACCACGTGATAGGTGAGGATCGCGGTCAGGGTGTCGATGTCTTCCAGAAGCGCCTCGAGCGTGCCTTCGGGCAGGGCTGCAAACGCCTCATCTGTCGGAGCGAAGACAGTGAACGGGCCTTCGCCTTTCAGCGTGTCGACCAGATCTGCTGCCGTTACGGCGGCAACGAGGGTCGAAAAGCCATCGGTGGAGGCGGCGATATCGACGATGTCGTTCTCCTGACCATTCGCTACAGTGACGGTCGGGACCACCATCATGGCCGAAAGTGCGAGGGTGCTGAGTGTTGTCTTGAACATGAAAAGTCTCCTTGGGTTTCATTGTGTAACCGAGAGCGATACGCGGGAAAGCCGTTGCCGGATGCGTCACTTTTTCTTGCGTAAGCGGTTGATCCGAAGGGGGCTTGGGCTAAGCGCCGAGGGGGCCGTCGATCAATTCACAAAATTGTGCAGGTTTGCTGCGGGAAATCCCCATTCCGGGCCGCGTCAAGCGCGGGGTTTTCGGGTTTTCGACAAGGGCGCGCCGCTGCCGGCCCGGCGCTTTCAGCGCGCGCGGGGCAGATAGATCTCGCGCGGACTCAGGCTGAGGTAATCGCCGAAATCGAACACCCGAAAGCCCGTGCCGGGATCGTTCACGATGCAGAACTGACTGCCCGGGAGGGTGAAGATCGGGCGCCCGGTGGCTTCGGCGAAATAGAGCGCGAAGGGGAAGACCTCGGTCGGGGCGAAATCCGTGCCGTGTTGCCAGATGTTGCGGGTAAAGTCGTCGCCGGCCAGAAGCCCGCCATGCCGCAGTTTGGGCAGCATCGTGATCAGGTCGATCGTGATGCCCCGGAGGGAATGATCGCCGTCGATATAGACAGCATCGAGCCCGCCGTCAGGGATCGCGGCGGCGGCCTCGCGGGTGGTGGCACGGTGGACCACGCGCTTGCCGGCAAAGGCCGCCGTGCGCGACATCGCCTCGGCATAGAGCGCCTCGAACTGCGCATCGCCGTGATTGGCGGGCTTGTCCCAGTCATCAAGATGCCGCCACGGATCGACCATGTGATAAGCGCGCAGCCCTTCGCAGGCGCGCAGGATATGTTCTGCGAAGGCGCCCTTGTAGACGCCGATTTCACATAAGGATCGGGCGTCGATCGCGGCGAACACGCGCGCCCAGAACTCTTCGCGGTTGCGCAGCGGAAGCTGCGCCTTGATCACCTGCAGGACATGCGCACAGGGCGTGGCGGCATCGCCCGGCTCTGGGGCCTGCAGGGGCGCCGGGGTGGGCCGCGCGCCGAGAAACTGTCCGATCTGCTCGAAAATCCTCGACATGCCAGTCTTCCTGAAGATGAGGCGCGGCCGCACGGGCCGCGCCTGCGCGCTATTTCCTGATACTGCTCGCATCGCGTGCAGGCAACCGGGGCGCAGTCTCAGGCGATCTCGATAAAATGCGCGAACTCCGCGTGGTTGGAGATTCCGAGAAGGGTCACGATATCGCCGCCGCCGAAATCCAGCACAGTGTCATCGGCGACAACCCGGCCGAACCGATCGAGCACGGCATCCGGGCTCAGGCCCGCGCGATCCCAGAGCCGCGCATCCAGCACGAGCCGGTCCTGTTCCTCGAAGGTGAAATCCTCGATCAGCACGCGCTGGTGGCCCTGCATGTAGATGAACGTGTCCGCGCCGGGGCCGCCGCGCATGGTGTCATTGCCGGTGCCGCCGACCAGCACATTGTCGCCCGGACCCCCATTGAGCGAATTGTTGCCCGCGCCGCCGATGATCGTGTCATTGCCCGGCCCGCCCCAGATGATGTCATCGCCCGTGCCACCATAGAGCAGGTCATTGCCCGTGCCGCCATAGATCGTGTTGTTGCCGGCATTGCCGAAGATGGTGTCATTGCCCGGCCCGCCGCCGATGCGATCATTGCCCGGGCCGCCATAGATGAGGTCATCGCCCCGCATGCCCCACAGGCTGTTGGGACCATCGCCGCCGAAGATCGTGTCCTGGCCGGTGCCGCCGAAGATCGTGTTGCTGCCGGTGCCACCGATCAGCAGATCGTCGCCCGGCCCGCCACCGAAACGGTTGTTGCCGCTGCCGCCGAAGATGGTGTCGTCGCCCTCACCGCCCCAGAGCCGGTTGTTCCCCGGACCCCCATAGATCAGGTCGTCGCCCTGCCCTCCCATGATCGTGTCATGCCCGAACCCGCCAAAGAGCGTGTCATCGCCCCGGCCGCCATGGATCATGTCGCTGCCCGCGCCGCCATAGACCAGCGCGCCCTGATCATGCGCGCGCAACGTGTCGGGACCGGGCGTGCCCATGAGGAAATCGTGGGCCAGTGCAGTGAACTCG
>SLKB01000314.1 GCA_007134805.1 Paracoccaceae bacterium | reverse complement strand
GTGAACGCGCGCTTCGTCGATCTCTCGGGCTGGCGCGACGAGACCAACCCGACCTTGCAGGATCGCTTGAAGATCGCGATGGAAGGCATTGATCTTGCGTCCGAAATGCCCATCGTGACAGGCTATGCGCATTGCTCCGAAGGGCTCATGCGCGAATATGATCGCGGCTACTCGGAAGTGGTCTTCGCCCAGCTTGCCGCCCTCACCGGCGCGGCCGAGGCGATCATCCACAAGGAGTTTCACCTGTCCTCGGCCGACCCCAAGATCGTGGGCGTCGAGAACACCCGCAAGATCGGGCGCACAAGCTATGATGTGGCCGACCAGCTCTCGAATCTGGGGATGGAGGCGATCCACCCCAACGCCGCGCGCGTGCTGCGCCGCGCCGATGTGCCCCTGCGCGTGAAACACGCTTTCGAGCCCGAAGACCCCGGCACGCTGATCGGCCCCGAAGGCGGGCAGCCGGGCCGCGTCGAGATGGTGACGGGCCTGCCGGTCCATGCCTTCGAGGTCCATGAGCCCGACATGGTGGGGGTGAAGGGCTATGACGCCTGCATCCTCGATGCGCTGACGCGCCATGATGTCTGGATCGTGTCCAAACACTCGAACGCGAACACGATCACGCATTACCTCGACGGCTCGCTCAAGACGATCCGCCGCGCCGAGCGCGAGATCCTGAAATCCTACCCGAATGCCGAAATCTCTGCGCGCGCCCTGGCGATGGTCTCGGTGATCGGCTCGGACCTCAGCGATCTCTCCGTACTGGCCCGCGGGCTCACCGCGCTCGAAGAGGCCGGCATCCGCCCCCTCGCCGCCCAGCAAGGCATGCGCCGCGTCGAGGTGCAGTTCCTGGTGGGCCGCGACCAGATGGCCGATGCGATCAAGGTGCTGCACATGAGCTTCGCGGAGGCGGACGAGGCCGAACCCTTTCGTGCCCCCACCCCCGAACGCGCCGCCGCCCCCGAACGCGCCGCCGCCTGAGACCGGCTGATCACGAACGCAAACGCCCGGCCCCCGACGCCGGGCGTTTTGCTATCCGGGCGACCCGACAGAGCGGCAGGCGGCAGGCGGCAGGTGGGGGGGGAAGCGCCCGCTCAGGGTGCGCTGCACCCCTCGCGGTCGCTTGCCCGGCCCTAGCCGCCGGGCGGGCCCCGTGACATCGGGTGCACCTTTCCCCCGCGCGCGCGCCGCCTGGCACTGGCGCTGCCTCTGCGTCCCGCAGAGGCAGCGCCCGCGAGTTGTGGCCGGAGGCCACGGTCGAGCGGGCGCTCCCCCCCCCCCGTTTACGTCTGGCAGCCGCAAGGGGCGTTTTTTTCGACTGACGAAATCATTTTTCGACAGGCGGAAAAATAACTGCTGCATCTGCGATCATTTTTTCATCTGACGAAATGTTTTTTCATTTTCAAAATGGCGTCCATTCGCCAATGCGGCCGCCCTTTTCCGGCTGCAGCCTTGACTTTCCATGGCAACTGGCTCTCCTGACCTCCTCGCAAGGAGGGACGGATGGCCGATCCGACAGTGCTTCTGGTCTTCATCGCAGCCACCATCACGGCCCTTGCGACGGGCCTCGGCGCGCTGCCCTTGCTGGCCATGCGCCAGGTCACGCCCCGCGCGCTTGCCTATGGCAATGCAGTGGCGGCGGGGCTCATGCTTGCTGCGGTCTTCTCGCTGCTCACGGAAGGATTTGACGTCTCAAGCCCTCGGACGATCCTCGGGCTGCTCCTCGGCCTTGCGGGGATCTGGCTTGCCAAGCACGCAATCGGCCGGCTGGAAAACCCGCCCGGCATCAAGGATATCGCCCGCGCCGACGGTGTGAAGGTGCTGCTCATCATGGGCGTGATGACGGCGCATTCCGCGGCCGAAGGCGTGGGCGTGGGCGTCGCCTATGGCGGCGGGCGCGAGCTGGGCGATTTCATCACCATCGCCATCGCGCTGCACAATGTGCCCGAGGGGCTTGCCATCGCGCTGGTCATGGTACCGCGCGGCGCCTCGGTGGCGAAAGCCGCCTGGTGGTCGATCCTGTCCTCGGTGCCGCAGCCCTTGCTGGCGGTGCCGGCCTTTCTTTTCGTGCTGACATTTCAGCCGCTTCTGCCTGTGGGCCTTGGCCTTGCCGCGGGGGCGATGCTGTGGATGATCTTCTCGGAACTGCTGCCCGAGGCCAGTGAGACTGTCGATACCTCGATCGTCGGGGTGATCGTGACCCTGGCCTTCACGGCGATGATGGCTCTGACGCTCGTGCTTGAATGAGGGGGCGGCGTGGCGGTGAATTTGCCGCACGGCCCGCGCGGCCGCAGCGCGGGGCGTGCTCTTGCCCTGCGCGCGGGCCTTGCCCATATCTAGAGGCATGTTGAAGCTGACCCCGATCCTCCTGCTGCTGCTCTACGGGCTCGCGATGTACTGGTTCTCGGCCTGGCGCACGAAGCGCGAGCTGGACGAGCGCTCGAGCCCGCTGGCCGATGCGCGGCTGAAGCGCTTGACCGACAAGTTCGCCGAGGCCGTGGGCGTCGACAAGATCCTCGTGCATATCTACGAGATCGAGCCTGTCAACGGGCTCGCCGCACCCGATGGGCGGATCTTCATCACGCGCGGGTTCTACAACAAGTACCGGCAGGGCGAGGTGTCGGCCGAGGAAATGGCGAGCGTGATCGCGCATGAGCTGGGCCATGTGGCGCTGGGGCATTCGCGTAAGCGGATGATCGATTTTTCCGGCACCAATGCGGTGCGCGTGGCGCTTGCGACGATCTTCAACCGGTTTCTGCCCGGGCTTGGGGTGATCGTGGCGAATGTCGTGACATCGCTTCTTGCGGCCAAGCTGAGCCGCAGCGATGAATATGAGGCGGACGCCTATGCCTCGGCCCTGCTGGTGAAGGCCGGGATCGGCACCGAGCCGCAGAAATCGCTGTTTCGCAAGCTCGAAGGGCTGGTCGGCATGGGCGGAGGCGCGCCGGCCTGGATGATGAGCCACCCGAAGACCGACGACCGGATCCGCGCGATCGAGGAGAATGAAGCGCGCTGGAGGCTTGTCCCCGATACGTGAGCGGCGGGTGGGGGCGCCCCTCGCCCCCATCGAGGGGGCAGCGGGGCGCGCGTCGGGCGTGACGCCCGACGGGCACGGGCGTCAGACGACGACCCCGGCCCCGATCGTGGAATCGCCCACCGTGTTGCGGAACGCCGCGAACAGTTCGCGCCCGATGCCGTGCTGGTTGGCGGAGAGATCCGCCTCGATCGGCGCGCGGGCGTCGAAGCCCTCCTCGAGCACATCGAGCGTCCCGGCGACCGCGTCGAGCCGCACGAGATCGCCCTCGCGCAGACGCGCGAGCGGGCCGCCCTTGGCGGCCTCGGGCGCGACATGGATCGCTGCGGGCACGCGGCCGCTTGCGCCCGACATGCGCCCATCGGTCACCAGAGCCACGCGCAGCCCGCGATCCTGCAGCACCGCGAGCACCGGGGTGAGCGAGTGCAGCTCGGGCATGCCATTGGCGGCCGGGCCCTGGAAGCGGACGACGACGATCGCGTCCTCGGTGAAGGCGCCATCGCGGAAGGCCTGCCTGACCTCGGCCTGATCGTGGAAGATCCGCGCGCGCGCCTCGATCACATGGCGTTCGGGATCGACCGCCGAGACCTTGATCACGCCCTGCCCGAGATTGCCCGACAACTGCTTGAGCCCGCCCACCTTCTGGAACGGGTCGCGCGCGGGGCGCAGGATGCGGTCATTGAGGCTTTCGCCGCTGCCGTCTTCCCAGACGAGCTGGCCATCATGCAGCTTGGGTTCCTGCGCGTAGCGCGCAAGCCCGTCGCCCGCGACCGTGCAGACATCCTCGTGCAGGAGCCCTGCGCCCAGCAATTCGCCGATCATGAAGCCGAGCCCACCGGCCGCGTGGAAATGATTCACATCCGCGAGACCATTGGGATAGACCTTGGCCATCAGCGGCACTGTGTCCGAGATCTCGGCAAAATCCTCGAGCGTGAGCTCGATGCCGGCCGCGCGCGCCATGGCGGGCAGGTGCAGCACCAGATTGGTCGAGCCGCCCGTCGCCATAAGACCCACGATGCCATTGACGAAGGCGCGCTCGTCGAGGACCTGGCCTGCGGGGCGGTAGTCATTGCCCAGCGCCGTGATCGCCGCCGCGCGCTCGGTCGCGGCAACGGTCAGCGCCTCGCGCAGCGGTGTGCCGGGATTGATGAAGGCCGCGCCAGGCAGGTGCAGGCCCATGAATTCCATCAGCATCTGGTTGGTATTGGCCGTGCCGTAGAAGGTGCAGGTGCCCGGGCCGTGATAACTGGCCATCTCGGCCTTCATCAACGCGTCGCGGCCGACCTCGCCTTGCGCGAATTGCTGGCGGACCTTCGATTTCTCGTCATTGGGCAGGCCCGAGGTCATCGGCCCGGCCGGCACGAAGACGGCCGGCACATGGCCGAAGGTGGCCGCCGCGATCACGAGGCCCGGGACGATCTTGTCGCACACGCCCAGCCACAGGGCCGCGTCGAAACAGTTATGCGACATCGCCACGCCCGCCGAGAGCGCGATCACGTCGCGCGAGAAGAGCGACAGCTCCATCCCCGGCTGGCCTTGCGTGACCCCGTCGCACATGGCCGGCACGCCGCCTGCGACCTGGGCCGTGGCGCCGGCGGCGCGGGCGGCGCGGCGGATGACCTCTGGGTAGGTCTCGAAGGGCTGATGCGCCGAGAGCATGTCGTTATAGGCCGTGACGATGCCGATATTGGGCGCGCGGGCCCCGGCGAGGGCATCCTTGTCCTCGGCCATCGCGGCATAGGCATGGGCCTGATTGCCGCAACTGAGATGCGCGCGCGCAGGGCCCGCTTCGGCGGCGCGCGCCATCCGGTCGAGATAGGCGCTGCGGCGCGCCGCGGAGCGGGTGCGGATGCGGTCGGTGACAGCTTCGATGCGGGGGTTGAGGGGCATGCGCGTTCTCCTCTCGCGGGGGCGGACCGGCAGGGGTTGGATGTGGGTGATATAAACCGTTAGCGCTATCAAGACAAGGTGGTCTCGCCGTGGTCTGCGCGCGGCGCAAGACGGCTCTGCACAAACGGACATACTCTTGCCGCGGTGCAGCATCTATATGCTTCCGGTAACAGGCAAACAAACTGGACCAAGACCATGAAACCCGACTATCCGACCGAATTCGACTTCGACTCCAGCATGGATCTCGAAGTGCAGGCGCGGCAGATGCGCGCGCAGTTCATCGCGGCGCAGGCCAAGGCGCTGATCGAGGCGTTCTCGCAGCGCCTGCGCAACCGCGCCGTGCGGAGCGCTTGAACGCATCCACAGGGATTTGCAAGCCCCCGCGCGCTGGCGTAAGGCTGGGGCGCGCTGGCTGCAAGGACCCTGCCCGATGCACGATATAGCTGTCATTCGACTCAAACCCAAGGCAGAAGCACGTGCGATACGGCACGGCTTCCCTTGGGTTTTTGCCGATGAATTGGTGACCGACCGGCGCACGCGCGCGCTGGTGCCCGGCAGTTTCGCGCGGCTCGAAGACAGCGAGCGCAGGCCGCTGGGGCTGGTCACAGTCAATCCCGGCTCGAAGATCATTGCGCGGATGATGGATCGCGAGGCGGACGCCGTGATCGATCAGGGCTGGATTGCGGGGCGCCTGCGCCATGCGCTGGCGCTGCGCGCGCGGATCTATCCCGACCCGTTCTACCGCCTGATCCACGCCGAGGCCGACGGGCTGCCGGGCGTCGTGATCGACCGCTTTGGCGATGCGGCCGTGATCCAGCCCAATGCGGCCTGGGCCGAGGCGCAGTTCGATCTGATCGCGGCCGCCCTGCAAGAGGTCACCGGGATCGGCTGCATCGTGAAGAACGGCACCGGCCGGTCGCGCGCCCTCGAAGGCTTGGGCGACGAGACGCGGCTGGTCTGCGGCACGCTCAACGGCCCGGTCGAGGTGGTGATGAACGGGGCGCGCTATGAGGCGGATCTGCTGGGCGGGCAGAAGACCGGGCTCTTCTTTGACCAGCGCCCGAACCATGCCTTTGCGGCGAAACTGGCGCGCGGCGGGGATGTGCTGGATGTCTTCGCGCATGTCGGCGGGTTTTCCCTTGCAGCGCTTGCCGCGGGGGCGCGCCATGCGCTGGCGGTGGACAGCTCTGCCCCGGCGCTGGCGCTTGCACAGCAAGGCGCCGTGGCATCTGGCTGCGCGGACCGCTTCGCGGCGCGGCAGGGCGATGCCTTCGCGACGCTCGAGGCGCTGGCGCAGGAGGGCGCGCGGTTCGATCTGGTGATCTGCGACCCGCCCGCCTTCGCGCCCAATCGTCAGGCGCTCGAGGCGGGGTTGCGCGCCTATGAGCGCGTCGCGCGGCTTGCGGCGCCGCTGGTTGCGCCGGGCGGCTATCTGGGCCTGTGCTCGTGCAGCCATGCCGCCGATCTGAGTGCGTTTCGCGCCGCCTCGGCGCGCGGGATCGGCCGCGGGGGCCGGCGGGGGCAGCTGATCCATACCGGCTTTGCGGGGCCCGACCATCCGCAATTGCCGCAACTGGCCGAAAGCGGCTATCTCAAGGCGCTGTTCTTCCGGCTCGATGCATGAAGGTGGTGCTCGACGCCTGTGTGCTGTTCCCGACTGTGCTGCGCAGCCTGCTGATCGGGCTTGCGGCGCGGGATGGGTTCACGCCGGTCTGGTCGGCGCGCATCCTGGCGGAATGGCAACGCGCTGCAGCCCGGCTGGGCCCGGAGGGCGCGCAGATCGCAAGCCATGAGATCGCGGCACTTCGCCGCGCCTGGGCGGCGGCCGAGACGCCCCCCGACCCGCTGACCGAGGCGCGGATCGCCCTGCCCGACCCTGCCGATGCCCATGTCGTGGCCACCGCGATCACTGCGCAGGCGCCGCTGATCGTCACGCTCAACCTGCGCGATTTTCCGGCGCGCGCGCTGGCCGCGGACGGGCTGCGCGCGCAAGGCCCCGATGCGTTCCTCATCGAGCATTGGCTCGTGCAGCCTACGCAAATTGCCGAGATTGCGCGTGACGTGCAGCGCGCGACTGAACGCGCGTCACGGCGACCACAACCTTTGCGTGCACTGCTGCGCCGCGCGAAACTGCCGCGCCTTGGCAAGGCGCTCGACCCCGGGTGAGGCATGCGTCCCGAGGCGCGGCCGCACCGCAGGGCACAAATTCCTTGCCACCTCTTGCGGGTCCCGAAGCGCAGGACTAAGATTCTGTCAAGATTATGCTCGTATCACCTGACCCTCGCGGTCCAAAGTCAAAGGCAGGCCTATGCACGACCCGGTTGAAACTTATATGAATCTTGTTCCCATGGTGGTTGAGCAGACCAGCCGCGGCGAGCGGGCCTATGACATCTTCTCGCGCCTGCTGAAAGAGCGCATCATCTTCGTCAACGGCCCGGTGCATGACGGCATGTCCAGCCTGATTGTCGCCCAGCTTCTGCACCTCGAGGCCGAGAACCCGTCAAAAGAGATCAGCATGTATATCAACTCGCCCGGTGGCGTGGTGACCGCGGGCATGTCGATCTATGACACGATGCAATACATCAAGCCGGCCGTCTCGACGCTGGTGTGCGGGCTTGCCGCCTCGATGGGGTCGGTGATCTCGATCGGGGGCGCGAAGGGGATGCGCTTTGCGCTGCCGCATTCGGAGTTCCTCGTGCACCAGCCCTCGGGCGGGGCGCGCGGCACGGCCTCGGACATCCTGATCTCTGCCAAGTCGATCGAGTCCACGCGCGAGCGGCTTTACAGGCTCTACATGCACCATACGGGGCATGATTACGATACGATCCAGCGCGCGCTTGACCGCGACACCTGGATGACACCGGAAGACGCGAAGGAATGGGGCCATATCGACGAAATCGTGACCTCGCGCGCGGATATCCCGGCGGCATGAGTGATGCGCTGTTCAGCGTGAGTGTGGAAATACGGCGGGTCATGCAGTTTTGCATTGTTCCCGCCGCCAAGCTGACCTACCCTTGGGGGTGAGGTCGCGGCGCCGCGCCCATGACCTGCAAAACGAGGCCTGGCATGCCGCCATCCGCCTCGAAGACGACAGAGGTAAGTGATGCCGACATCCGACGCTGACAGCAAGAACACGCTCTACTGCTCTTTCTGCGGCAAAAGCCAACATGAAGTGCGCAAGCTGATTGCGGGGCCGACTGTCTTCATCTGCGATGAATGCGTCGAATTGTGCATGGATATCATCCGGGAAGAGACGAAATCGGGCGGGCTCAAGACCACGGATGGTGTGCCCACCCCGCGCGAGATCTGCGCGGTGCTCGATGATTACGTGATCGGGCAGGAACAGGCCAAGCGCGTGCTCTCGGTCGCAGTGCATAACCATTACAAGCGCCTCAACCATTCCGGCAAGGCGGGCGAAGTCGAGCTGTCGAAATCGAACATCCTGCTAATCGGCCCCACGGGCTGCGGCAAGACGCTGCTCGCGCAGACGCTCGCGCGCATCCTCGACGTGCCCTTCACCATGGCCGATGCGACGACGCTTACCGAAGCGGGCTATGTCGGCGAGGATGTGGAGAATATCATCCTCAAGCTCCTGCAGTCCTCCGAATACAATGTCGAGCGCGCCCAGCGCGGCATCGTTTATATCGACGAGGTCGACAAGATCACGCGCAAGTCCGACAACCCCTCGATCACCCGCGACGTGTCGGGCGAAGGCGTGCAGCAGGCGCTGCTGAAGCTGATGGAGGGCACGGTGGCAAGCGTGCCGCCGCAGGGCGGGCGGAAGCATCCGCAGCAGGAATTCCTGCAGGTGGACACGACGAATATCCTCTTCATCTGCGGCGGGGCATTTGCCGGGCTCGACAGGATCATCAACCAGCGCGGCAAGGGCTCGGCCATCGGCTTCGGCGCCGATGTGAAGGATGAGACCCGGATTACCATCGGCGACTCGCTCAAGCAGCTCGAACCCGAGGATCTGCTGAAATTCGGCCTGATCCCGGAATTCGTGGGCCGCCTGCCCGTGGTCGCCACGCTGATGGATCTTGATGAGGATGCGCTCGTCACCATCCTGACCGAGCCCAAGAATGCGCTCGTCAAGCAGTATCAGAAGCTCTTCGATATCGAGGGGGCGGATCTGACCTTCACCGACGAGGCCCTGCGCGCGATTGCCAAACGCGCGATTGCCCGCAAGACCGGCGCGCGCGGGCTGCGCTCGATCATGGAAGACATCCTGCTCGACACGATGTTCGAACTTCCGGGGATGGAAAATGTCTCGGAAGTGGTGGTCAATGAAGAGGCGGTCAATTCGGATGCGAAACCGCTGATCATCTATGCCGACACCAAGAAAGGTGCGGCAAGCGCGGGGTGACGCCCCGCGTCATCGTGCCTGTCGGAAACGTGACGGTCACATACGTGACTGGCGCAAGCGCGGCGCAAGGCGCTCTCACCGCGCTTACTCATTTCGACTATGCGCAAGCTCCTGACGCCGGGTGCCCGCCCGGGTCGCAGGCCCGGGCAGCGGCTGCGAAGTGTGCCCTGGCACGCTGAGCTGGCGCTCCCCCCCCCCCCCCCCCCCCC
>SLKB01000309.1 GCA_007134805.1 Paracoccaceae bacterium | reverse complement strand
GTGTACCCGCACCGCTGCGACCGATGCTCGCGATCCATGTGGTGCCAGCCTGCATGTTCGCCTCGGTGGCCCATGGTGCCGGGCTCACGACCGCGGCGCATGCCTTCCTGGCGCTGGCCGTCGTGATCGTCGTGCCACTGATCATCTTCGCGCGCTGGCTGACCGAGGCCGGGTTCACGCCTTTCTGGGGCGCGTTCACTTTCCCGATCGCGGCCCTGGCCACTGCACTGATCACTGTGTCGGGCGGGCAGGGTGTGATGGGGCTGATGGGCGGCCTCGTCCTGGTTGCCGGCACCCTGGTAATCCCGGCCATCGCCTACAGGGTGCTGAAGGACTGGCCCGGGGGGCGGCTTGCCGCGCGCACCCACGCGGCCGAGGCGTGAAGGGCTTTTCATTTTGTGGAAGACGTGAAAGACACCGCGCAGCCGCGAGTGGTGACGAGGAGCAAGACGATGCAGATTCGCGAAGCGCTGACATTTGACGATGTGCTTCTGGTGCCTGCAGGCTCGAAGGTGCTCCCGAGCGAGGCCAGCACGGTCACGCAGGTGACACGGTCGATCCGGCTCAACATTCCGCTTCTGTCCTCGGCCATGGACACTGTGACTGAGGCGCGCATGGCGATCGCCATGGCGCAGGCGGGCGGGATGGGTGTGATCCATCGCAACCTCGATACCGAGGCGCAGGCGCAGGAAGTCCGCCGCGTGAAACGTTTCGAATCCGGCATCGTCTTCGACCCGGTGACCCTTACGCCTGAGCAGACCTTGCGCGACGCCAAGGAATTGCAGGCCCGCTACAACATTACCGGCTTCCCGGTGGTAGATGCGGCCGGCCGGGTGCTTGGCATCGTGAGCAATCGCGACATGCGGTTTGCCAGTGACGATGCGACGCCCGTGAGCGTGATGATGACGTCCGACAATCTCGCGATCCTGCGTGAGCCGGCAGATCGTGAGGAGGCGCGCAGCCTGATGCAGGCGCGGCGCATCGAGAAACTGCTCGTGACCGATGCGCAAGGCCGCCTGACCGGGCTTCTGACGCTGCGCGACCTCGATCGCGCGGTCCTAAACCCGTCGGCGTGCAAGGATGAGCTGGGCCGCCTGCGGGTGGCAGCGGCGACAACTGTGGGCGATGCGGGCTACGAGCGCTCGATGGCGCTTATTGACGCGGGCGTCGATCTGGTGGTGATCGACACGGCGCATGGCCATTCGGCCGGTGTCGCAAGGGCGGTCGAGCGGATCAAGGCGCGCTCGAATGCGGTGCAGGTGATGGCGGGCAATGTCGCCACTGCCGAGGCCACGCGCGCGCTGATCAATGCGGGCGCCGACGCAGTGAAAGTGGGCATCGGCCCTGGCTCGATATGCACGACACGCGTCGTCGCGGGCGTGGGCATGCCGCAACTGACCGCGATCCTCGATTGCGCGCGCGCTGCCGGGGACATCCCGGTGGTGGCCGATGGGGGCATTAAGATGTCGGGCGATTTCGCCAAGGCCATTGCGGCGGGGGCAAGTTGCGCGATGGTGGGCAGCGCGATTGCCGGGACAGATGAGGCCCCAGGAGAGGTGATCCTCTACCAGGGGCGCAGCTTCAAGAGCTACAGGGGCATGGGCTCGCTCGGCGCGATGGCAAGGGGCTCGGCCGACCGCTATTTCCAGAAGGATGCCGCAAGCGACAAGCTGGTCCCTGAGGGCATCGAGGGGCAGGTGCCCTACAAGGGCTCGGCAGGGGCGGTGATCCATCAACTCGTGGGCGGGTTGCGCGCGGCGATGGGCTATACGGGCAATGCCACGATCGCCGAGATGCGACAGAATTGCGAGTTCGTCCGCATCACGAATGCCGGGCTCAGGGAAAGCCACGTCCATGATGTCCAGATTACCCGCGAGAGCCCGAATTACCGTATCGGCTGAGTCGTGATCGCGTCGCTGGCGGACGCCACGCTCTTTGGCGATTTCTGGACAGTGCTGGCCGCAATTATCGCCGTGCTGTTGGTCGGGCTGTCGAAAGGCGGGCTTGGTGGGGCCTTCGCGCTGATGGGGGTGCCGATCCTGGCGCTGGTCATGCCGCCCTTGCAGGCTGCAGCGCTCCTGCTGCCGATTCTTTTGATCATGGATGGGGTCAGCCTCTGGGCGTGGCGGGGGTGGTTCGACCGTGAGACTCTTTGGCGGATGCTGCCGGGCGCGGGGGTTGGGATTCTCGTTGGAGGGGTTACGGCCGCCATCACCTCCGAGGAGATGGTTCGCTTGCTGGTCGGCACTGTGGCGCTGGGCTTCGTGGGGCGCATGGTCCTGTTTCGCGCCGCCGGGCGGGCGCGCGGCCAGAGTTGGCTTCGCGGCAGTTTCTGGGGCAGTGTCGCGGGTTTCACGAGCTTTGTCGCACATGCAGGCGGGCCTCCGTTTCAGGTCTATACCCTGCCTTTGCGCTTTGATCCGAAAGTCTACACTGGCACGAGCGTGATCTTTTTCGCGGTGGTCAATCTCGTCAAGGTCGTGCCCTATGCTGCGCTTGGCCAGTTCGATCGCGTCACATTGCTGAGTGCAGGGCTGATGCTGCCGCTTGCGATCGTCTCCACCCTGCTGGGGGCGATGATCGTCGCGCGGATGGAGGCGCGGGTTTTCTACCCGTTCATGTATGCGATGATTGCGCTTGTTGGCGTCAAACTCGTCTGGGACGGTGTCGCGGCGCTGATGTGAGCCCGTCGCTCAGTCCAAGACGCCTGCGCGACGCGCCGTCTCGCGGATCAGATCGGCAGCAAGCTCGGGGTGCGCATGGTGCGGCATGTGGCCGACATCGTCGAGGACCGTGAGATTGGTGCTCGCCACTTCGCGCGCCAATCGTTCGGAGTGGTATTGCAGGCCCACGGTCTTGTCGGCAGTGCCATGCAGCACCTCGATCGGCATCTTCAAGGCAGGGTAGCCGGGGGACATGGCCTCGACAAAGCCTTCCAGCCTGTCGACCTGGATGGCGTTGAGTTGCAATTGCGAACTGCGCAGCGTCAGGCCGAAGCCCAGATGATCGAGATAGCCCTCGGGAACAGGGTCGGGGTCGAACACCCCCCCGAGCGTGCGCTCGACGCTGCTGCGCGGGGCAAGGCGGGCGACGAGTGGCAGGATCACCCTCTGGCCCAGCGCGGACGCGCTGATCCGATACCAGAGGCCCAGTTCCCCGGGCCAGGGATGTGTCACCGGCGCAAGCAGCGTCAGCCCCGTCACGTCGGAGGGCGCGCGCAGCGCCCAGGCCAGCGCCACGGCACCGCCATAGGAATGACCCAGGATGATGGGCTGGCTCACACCTAGGGCGTCTGCTGCCGCGCGCAGAATGTCAGCCTGATCGATGGGGCTTGCCGGGCCGCCGAAGTCATCGGAGAAGCCGAAGCCAGGGCGGTCGAAGGCCACGACGCGGAACTCTCCTGCCACACGGTCCATCAGATCGAAGCTGAAATCGCGCGCATTGCCGTTCGCGCCGTGGATCATCACCAGATCAGGGCCTTGCCCGCGGATGACCGCGTGGATGCGCCCCTCCGGAAGGTCGATGAACCCGCCTTCGGGCAGGGTCTCGGCATGGGCCACAGAATCCTCCTGCAAGGTGGCACAACTTGCTACAAGGGTGACCAGCGCCAGTATCGCGAGCTTATCGGCCAATCTGTGCAAGATCATAGGGCGTTGTCTGATAAATTTCATTGATCCAGTTGCCATATAGAAGGTGCGCATGGCTTCGCCAGCGATTGGGAGGCAGGTTTCGCGGATCGTCGTCGGGGAAGTAGTTGCGCGGCAGCGTCACAGGCTTCTCGGCCTCGAGATCGCGAGTGTATTCGTCGCGCAGCGTGGTGCTGTCGTATTCCAGATGGTTGAGGATCGCGAGCGCGCGATGGGCAGGGTCCTCGATGAGGCAGGGGCCGACCTCGTCCGAGGCGATCAGTGTCGAAAGCCCGGGCACCGAGTCGATATCCGGCTGCCTGAGTTCTGTCCAGCGACTGACAGGGATCAGGAGATCGTCGGAAAACCCGCGCAGATAGGGCGAAGCCGGTGCAAGGTTGCGGTGGCGAAAACAGCCGAAAGCCTTGGCAGGCAGCAAGTGCTTGTCAATCCCGTGGAAATGCCACAGCATCGCCATCCCGCCCCAGCACACGCCCATGGTGTGATGCACATTGGTCTGTGTCCAGTCGAAGACCTCGCTCAATTCATCCCAATAGGTCACGTCATCATAGGGCAAATGCTCGATCGGCGCGCCCGTGATGATGAGCCCGTCGAAGCGGCCGTCCTTCACCTCCTGAAAGGGGCGATAGAATTCGGCCATATGTTCGGCGGCCGTGTTCTTCGTCTCATGCTCGCTCATGCGGATGAGCGAGAATTCGATCTGGAGGGGGGTCGCGCCAATGAGGCGGGCGAATTGTGTCTCGGTCTGGATCTTCCTTGGCATGAGGTTCAGAAGCCCGATCCGCAGCGGGCGGATGTCCTGCCGCGCGGCCTTGATGTCGGACATCACCATCACGCCTTCGCGCGAGAGCACGTTATACGCTGGCAGGGTGGACGGCAGCTTGATCGGCATCACGCGACCCCGCAGGGCAGTTTGCGGGCAACAAGATCGGTAAAGCTTTCCGCGTCCGACAGTGTCGCAACCTCTTCAGCGCTGAGCGTTATGCCCCACGTCCGGGCCATCGCCTTGTAA
This sequence comes from Paracoccaceae bacterium, assembly GCA_007134805.1. Taxonomy (GTDB): domain Bacteria; phylum Pseudomonadota; class Alphaproteobacteria; order Rhodobacterales; family Rhodobacteraceae; genus Roseinatronobacter. The sequence goes on along the minus strand of SLKB01000309.1, from coordinate 4,837 downwards.
CGGGGCGCGCGATGGGCGAGCGCGCGCGCATAGGTCCAGCGAACGAAGGCGTCCGGGTTGACCTCGTTCTCACGCAGCCCTGTCTCGGCACGATAATCGGCCCAAGCGGCCAAGAGGAAATCGGGATGATAATACATGGGTTTCGGGGCGCGGTCGAAGCGGCGCACCAGCGCTTCGGTATGCGCGTCGGAGCCTTCGATCCAGATCGGAAGGACCTCTGCACAAAGTTCAGCCATCAGCGCGTCCTCGGGGTCGAAAGGGTCGATCACTTCGCAGATCGAGCCGGAGGTATCGCAGATGAAATGCGCATAGCCGTAAAGCGATCCGGCGCGCTTGATGAAATAGGGCGTGTCCCGCATTGCCTCGATCTCGGCGCGGCGATGCTGGTCCTGCCGGATGAGATAGTCGTCGAAAGAGAGCCCGCCGCGCGCCGGGTCTCCCGGCTTGCCCAGATAGGTCGAGAGCGGTGCCAGATTGTCAAACGTGATGTTCGAGCGGATATGAACCGAATCCGACATCAGCAATTCCCTCAGAAGCGGCAGTTTCATGGCCTCGCGCTTGAAATTATCGGCGATGTACTCGCCCATGTAGCGCGTGCCGATCCGGTAATCGACCGAGTAGTGAAACCACCCGCCGGTCTCGCGGAGCATCTTGGCCAGGTGTGTCTTGCCGAGACCCGACATGCCGAACACCATCATGCGCTTTTCATGAGCCTCTCGCCAGGCCTTGGCATCGGGGTAGAGCATGGACATCCCTTGTCTTGACCGCGCGCTGCGTAGCGGGCCAGGCTGATCGCGTCAATGGAGCAAAAAAAACCCCGCCAGACTCGGGCGGGGCATCAGGCTACTCGTACTCAGAGCACTCAGAAATTATACCCAATTCTTATACCGCCTCCGATCAGCGAATTGCCGCTGAAATCACCGTTGACGACGCGGGTTCTCGCGCCACCCAGGCGAGCATAGGTGACGCCCGCGCTGATTGTGACATTGTCTTGTGTGTAGCTCGCGCCCAGACCCAGGCTGCGCCGTGTCGAGACCGGCTGAAGGTTGCCTGTCGTCCGGCCATTTCCCGTGTCGTAGCCAAGCATCACCGAGCCCGCCCAGTTCGGTGTGAAGCGCCGCCCGACCCCGAGATTGTAGGTCACGGAATTCTTGCTAAAGGACACGAGGTCAGGCTGGCCAACCGGGCTGATGTTGAACTCGGTCCAGCGTACCCAGCGGACCGAACCCATCAAGAGCGTGTCCTCGGCGATCCCGGTCTGGAATTCGAGCTGGACGGACTCAGGGATCGTCATGTCGAAAGTGCCGACATCGGCGCCGTTCACAGTGTGGTCGAACTCGTGCTCGACCTTTGAATTGTAGGTCACCGCAACGCGGGCCGCGATCTCGGGCATCTCGTAGGCCGCCCCGACCAGATACCCCCATGCCTGATCGCGCTTGGTTTGCATGTCATAATCTGCGGCAAAGGGGAGAAAAACCTCGCCCTTCGTCCAGACCGAGCGCAGGCCGCCATGCACCGAGACCCCGTTGCCGAGATCATAACGCAACACACCCGTCAGGGCGAAACTGTCGATTTTCGCCGTGCTGCCTGAAAGCAGCACAGGCCGGACCGGGTACTTCACGCGCGCCCCGATCGGCTGGTCGGCGATGATCGCGTAGGACAGACGATCCGTGAGATCCGCCTTATAGCCGAAAGAGCCCTGAAAGATGTTCGGCGCGATGTTGCCTGTCGGACCGGGCGCGTCGCCACTGATCCGGGGGCGGGCAAATTGCGCGCCGAGTTCGATATAACGGCCATCCTGGAACAGGATGTCCATCGATTGCGTCGAGCGTTCCACGCCGCCCGCTGAAACCGAGGTCGCCATACACATGACGCCCCCCACCACCTTGAGTATGCGCACCATGTTTCCTCCGTCGGTTATGTTTGAGGGCGCGTGTGTTTTTGTGATCATACTCAATTCAACTACAGAAAGACTCAAGGTGTGTCGGTGCAGACGCGACGCTAACAAGTCTATTGTTGCGCAAAAGTGGCCAATACGCAACGTGACGGTTAATAAATTACTCGTTGGTTCAATCTCTGGTGACGAAGGTGGTCCCATAAGGGGTTGGAAAATAACAATTGATTACCTTTTGGACTCATTGGTTTTCAAAGTCGAAACAGCACTTTTGTACCTGGTGCGATGGCGGCGCAGTTCCTTTTCGGGCACCTGTCGTGGCCTGGCTTTTGCCGGGCTCAAAGCCCCGGAGCCACAGCGCAGAACGCCTAGCCTATCTCACGAGACGCCGCAGAATATGGGGGTTTCGTCGGTGACGCGCTGCTATCTTCAGGTGAGGTTTTCGTGAAAGATCGGGGCCTTGGGTTCGTGTCGGCCTGCGCGGCATCTTGTCTAGACCATCGGCACCCATGCGCGCGCTACGGTCAAGGGCCAAGAGAATCATACACCAAATGGTTGAAATGGAAACAAGCAGGCCTTTCAGTCGTCATTCTTCATCGGGGTTCAATGTCGTGATACCAACAGCGCCTGCCCGCGCAAGCTCGGGATCGAGCGTCATCGGGATATATTCGCCGCGCCGCCAGAGGTTGCCGAGATCGTCGTAATGCCGACTCAAAGGATGCCCCGATTGGCCTGTCGACAAAATGAAGACCGAGTTCTCGGGATCCGCGAAGTCATACACTCCGCGATAGACCGCGCCATGGATATTGGCGAACGGCTCCGGATCGCGCCCGGAGGTCATGCCGCGCATGAGCGTATGATCGCCGCCCGAGGTCGATTGGCGGATATTGACGAAATGCCGGAGCAGCGGCACGTCTCCGAGAACAGCATGCTTGTGGGTCGCCATGTGGGCATCCCCCCACCGCCAGCTTTCGACATTGTCGCCGTAAGTCTCGGTCAGGCGCAGCAGCGCTTCGTCGAGCGCAGTGATGGCCATTTCATCGCAGGTTTCGCGCACGGAGGATTGCACGACATTGCACCACTCGCTGGCGCCTTCCGTGTCGCGGAACACGCGCTCGATGAAGACCGGCTCGACATGGGTGAAGGCGCCGGCGAGCGGGCCAAGCTCGTCGCGGATCAGGCGGTGTTGCAGCGCCCGCATCCAAGCGGCGTAGATCAGGGGCTCTGGCAGATGCTCGTTCATCTCGCCATTCCAGTCGGCGAGAAGGCGCAGCGCGCGCTGGCGCAGATGCGCGCGGGTGCCCGCTGGCGCCGCCTCGCCGGAAAACCACAGGTCGGCCGCGACCAGAGGCAGCAGGAGCCGCGCTGCGGGGCTCACAGTGTCAAGCTGCGCCTCGATGAAACTGTCGCGCGTATGGACATTGCGACTGCGCATCAGATGCAGGAAACGCTCGATTCGCTGCGTGTCGCCCCAGGCGTGGCTCACATGCAACGGAAAGGGGCGGTCGAGGATCTTGTTGTTGGTATTGCCGAGGATCCCGCTCTCGGGATCCACAAATCGCGGGTTCGCGGAATATGGCAGCGTCCCGAGCCAGCGGTTCTCTGCCCTCCAACCGGCGGCGGGCATGCGGCCTTGTGTCTGGTGATCGGCATCGCGGCGTGGCATGTGCCCTACCGTCTGCATGGCAATCCGGTCGGCACTGGCCAGCATAAGGTTCTGCGAGGGTGTGACGAACAATTCTCCCGCCGCAATCGCTTCCTCGATCGTCTGCGCGCGCATCAGGCGCATTGCGGCTGTCATCGTGGTGTCTTCATCGCTGAGCGCGGTCCAGCTTATCGCTGCGACATGCCCTGGCGGCGTGACAGTGCCCAGATCGAACAGTGCACCCGACATGATCGGGCCGTTCTCGCTCCAGCGCAGCGTCAGGGTGAGCGGATCTTCGTCGCGGACACGGATAATGGAGCCGCGGGCCTCGAACTCGGCCCAGCCATCGGGCGTGCGGTATTCAAGCGGGTTGTCGGGGTTGAACTCTTCCAGCATCACGTCGGAGTCATCGACATAGGACGAGGTGACTCCCCAGCCGAGCGCCCCCGACCGACCCGACAGGATCGCCGGGATCCCCGGAATCGTGGCCCCGATAACGCCGCCGGTCGATAGCTCCAGCCGCGCGAGATACATGATCCCGGGGGCAGACAGACCCAGATGCGGGTCATTGGCAAGGATCGAGCCGTCGCTGGCCGCCCGCTGTGCCGAGGCGGCAAATGCATTCGACGCACCGGCGAGGGCAACCGGCGGAACCGGCCAAAGAGGGTCATCGATCTGGGTCAGCCGGGTCTCGGGGCGCACATTTGGAAAGATAGCTGCATAATCCGGCAGGGCTGCAACCCCGGAGCCGGGCGCTGCGGGCATGAGATCGCGCAGATGCGGCTCGTCAAGGAGCAGCGAGGCGCGCGCTCGAAGCACCTCCCGAGAGATCTGACTGTTGAGTTGCACCGCCATCAGTTTGAGCATCGCAAGCGAATCCGCAGGCTGCCAGAGTGGGAACTCGGCGCTGAAGAAGAAGAATTCCGGCGCGCCACGACCGCGGGCGCGCTCATTGGTCAACCGCAACCAAGCGTTGACACCATCGGCATAGGCCTGAAGGGCCGCCCGTGTGGCATCATCCTGTGCAGAGAGCGATTTCCGCGCCAGCGTGTAAAGATCGAGCCTGCGCATCAATTCGTCGGTGCGCAGTGTCTGCCGGCCGAACATCTCGGACAGTCGTCCTTGCACAGTGCGACGCATCAGTTGCATTTGCCACAGCCGGTCCTGCGCATGAGCAAACCCCAGGCCGAAGAAGACGTCATTGTCATCCTCGGCAAAGACATGCGGGACATTGTGGATATTGCGCACGATCTCGACCTTGCCTGCAAGGCCGCGCAGCGTGAAATCCTCGTTATAGT
>SLKB01000220.1 GCA_007134805.1 Paracoccaceae bacterium | reverse complement strand
GTTCGCCGCATTCCCGTCGATAGCCCCGCGCGCGAAGAACCCCGCTCCATTGCAGGGAAGCAGGCCGACCGGCAAGCGCAGCGCGACCGAGGGCGCGGTCAGATTGAAGCGGTCGATCCCCACCATATGCAGGAAATAATTGCGCACCGGGTTCGCGTTCGCGTCCGAACGCCGGGCGACGATCATGACCGAATCCGGGTCATCCGCGCCCGCGGTCTCGAAACTGCCCGAAACCCAGGACCCGATCAGCACATCCTCGGCACGCAGCAGATTCGGCCCGAACCGTTCGGCATGGGCGAGGGCTGCAGCCCGCACGGCCGGCTCTCCGTCCGAGAGCCGCGCGATACCGGCAAGCACGGCCGCGTCAGAGACGACCTGCAGCCTCTCGCGTTCGCGCAAGGCATGCGCGTAATCGGCCGCCAACCCGCCGATCATCAGCACGCAGATCGTCGTGAACAAGGACGTGACCGTCCCCGCGCCGGCCTCGTTGCGCGAAAAATGTCTGAATCTCGAGAACAGTGCCATGTGACGGCTCCTATCAATCATCGTCATCGGGCTCCTCGAAATGCTGGAACACCAGAACCCGCATGTCCCCGGCCAGCCGGAGCATCATCCCGGTTCCCACCTGCGAGAAGGGTTGCGACAGTTCGAGGACGAAGACATCATCCTCCAGAACCGCCATCTCGACCATGTAACTTGTGTGTCTGGTCACGAACGCTTCTGCCTGTTCCTGCGTGATCCGCCCCGTGACCACGGCGCGCGACACATCGCCTGCGACATGCCACATGCGACCTTGCGCGAAATACGCAGACGCCGTGTCCGCCACGAGCAGGAAGACAATGAACAGGGCCGGAACCCAGAGCGCATACTCGACCGTGACCGAGCCATCCTCGGCCCGCCACATCCGGGCGTAGTGTCGCTTGGTCAATAGCTTGCGCATGGCATCTGAAATCCGGTCGAATGAATAAACTCTTGCAGTCACTCAAATCAGTCGAAACAATCTCACTTGAATGCGGTGGATTTTGGCGATGACACCGATGAATAGCAGGGGCGTAGCGTGGTGAAAACTGAGGAACTGGTTAACCAGAGCGACCCCGCGCACCGCGCCGGGTGCGGCCCTGGGCAGCGCCGGCGCGCGCAAAGCGGGGCCGGGTCATGACGAAGATCGTCAATCTGCGCAAGGCGCGCAAACAGGCGGCGCGCGCCGAGAAGCGGCGCGCGGGGGCCGTGGCTGCGGCCAGGCACGGTCGCAGCAAGGCAGAGCGCGCAGGCGATGAGGCGCAGGAGGCACGGCGCATTGCCCGTCTCGACGCCCATCGCCGCGACCCGGAATGAGCGCAAGACCCGTCAAGCGCTCGGTCACGCTGCGGGGGCATCGCACCTCGGTGTCGCTGGAAGATGCATTCTGGGCCGAGTTCAAGCGCATCGCCGACCGGCGCGGGGTGGCCCTGAACGCGCTCGCCGCCAAGATCGACGCGGAACGGGGCGATGTGGGGCTGGCCTCTGCGATCCGGGTCTTCGTTTTGGCCGACGCGCTCGCGCAGCGGCCCGATCAGCCCCGCAGGCCAGACCCGCCATCTACTGCAGCGCGACAATGATCTTCTTGAGTTCCTCTGAAATGATCAAGATGACGTCGATCGACCCTACAGCAATCATGTAGACCACCACTGTTCCCACGATGGCAATCGCCGCAGACACAAAGACCCATTCCGAGGTGACCGCGCCCGCGTCATCCTCAAAGAAGATTCCAAATCTTGCGCGCAGGGTCATCCTGGGCTCCTGAAAGGCGTGGAGTCGCGGTCCATGTCAGACCCGAGTAGAGCCCGGACATGTGGCGCGAATGGGGCGGAACTATTCGGCGACGGGGTCAGACGCGGAAAACTTTAATCGTCGCCCGCGCCGGTCGCGTCCTCGAATACATGCATGAGCTGATCTGCGTGAAATTGCGCGGCCGCATCCGCGTTCAGGGGCGCGGGGCACAGGCCAAGCTCCTGCGCCTTGAGGAAAAACCCCCGGCCCGGAAGCCCCGCCTGCGCCCGGCCCAGCACAAGTGCGGCGCGCAGGGGCCGGCCGTCGCGGGCATCGCGCTCCATCAAGGCTTCGAGCGCTGCGCTCACACGGCCGATCCGCCCCGGCGCCGTATCACCCAGACAGGCGGCAAGCTCGGCATAGGTGATGCAGCGTCGCGCGCGCGCCAGGTCGTCGAGCGCGCGCGCGAGCGGATCAGGCGCTATCGGTCGGCCCGCTGCCATCGGGCGCGATCCCGTCCTCATCCTCGCCCGTCTCGACCACCCGCGCGACCGAGACCACCTGCTCGCCATTCGAGGTGTTGAACACCCGCACCCCCCCGGCCGAGCGCGAGCGGAACGAGATCCCCTCGACCGGCACGCGGATCGACTGCCCGCGCGATGTTGCCAGCATGATCTGATCCCCCGCGCTGACCGGGAAACAGGCCACGAGCGGGCCGCCGCGCATGCCGCGGTCCATCGCGGCAACGCCCATGCCGCCGCGCCCGCGCACCGGGTAATTATGGCTCGAGGACAGCTTGCCCATGCCCTTCTCGGTGATCGTCAGAATCAGGTCTTCGGCGGCGGACATCTCGCCATAGCGCTCGGGGCTGAGCGCGCCCTCGGCCGCGTCCTCCTCGTCATCTCCTTCATCCTCGACCACACCGGCCATGGCGCGACGCATCTTGAGATAGGTCGCGCGTTCCTCGGGGCTGGCCTCGAAATGGCGGATAACGGCCATCGAGACCACCCGGTCCCCCGCGCCCAGCCGCACCCCGCGCACGCCCGTCGAATCGCGCCCCTTGAAGATGCGCACATCGGTCGTGCGGAACCGGATCGCGCGCCCCGAGGCCGTGACCAGCATCACGTCATCCTCCTCGTCGCAGATCCGCGCATTCACGAGGCTCACCCCCTCAGGCAGCTTCATCGCGATCTTGCCATTGCGCATCACATTGGTGAAATCCGACAGCGCATTGCGCCGCACATCGCCTGCCGAGGTCGCGAACACGATCTGGAGATTGTCCCATTCCTCCTCGGGCCGTTCGACCGGCATGATCGCAGCAACGCTGACCCCGCTCGCGATCGGCAGGATGTTCACCATCGCCTTGCCGCGCGCATTCCGCCCCCCCAGCGGCAGCCGCCAGGTCTTGAGCTTGTAGGCCATCCCGTCGGTGGTGAAGAACAGAAGCTGCGTATGCGTGTTGGCGACGAACAGTTGCGTGACGACATCATCATCCTTGGTCGCCATCCCCGACAGCCCCTTGCCGCCGCGCCGCTGCGCGCGGAACTCGGCCAGCGGCGTGCGCTTGATATAGCCGCCGGAAGTGATGGTGACGACCATGTCCTCGCGCTCGATCAGGTCCTCGTCATCCATGTCGCCGGCCCAGTCGACGATCTCGGTCCGTCGCGGCACGGCAAACTGGTCGCGCACCTCGCGCAGCTCATCCGAGATCATCGCCATGATCCGCGCGCGCGAGCGCAGGATATCGAGGTAATCCTTGATCTTGGCGGCCAGGCTTTCCAGCTCGTCGGTGACTTCCTTCACCCCCATCGCGGTCAGCCGCTGCAGTCGCAGATCGAGGATCGCGCGCGCCTGAACTTCCGACAGGTTATAGGTGCCGTCCTCGTTCATCGTGTGGCCGGGATCGTCGATCAGCCGGATATAGGCCGCGATATCGGCCGCGGGCCAGCGCCGCTCCATCAGGCGCGCGCGCGCCTCGGCCGGGTCGGCCGAGGAGCGGATGGTCGCCACGACCTCATCGACATTCGACACTGCCACCGCCAGACCACAGAGCAGATGGCTCCGCTCGCGCGCCTTGTTCAGCTCATATGCCGTGCGCCGCGTGACCACCTCTTCGCGGAAGGCGATGAAGGACGTGAGGAAATCGCGCAGGGTCAGCTGCTCGGGCCGCCCGCCATTGAGCGCCAGCATGTTGCAGCCAAAGCTTGTCTGCATCGGTGTGAAGCGAAACAACTGGTTGAGCACCACATCGGGCGTCGCGTCGCGCTTCAGCTCGACCACCACGCGCACACCGACGCGGTCGGATTCGTCGGCGACCGAGGAAATCCCCTCGATCTTCTTCTCGCGCACAGCGTCGGCGATCTTCTCCACCATGGTGGATTTGTTCACCTGATAGGGGATATCGTCGACGATGATCGCGAAACGGTCCTTGCGCACTTCCTCGATATGGGTGCGCGCGCGGATGATGACGGACCCGCGCCCCTCCAGATAGGCCTTGCGCGCGCCTGACCGCCCGAGGATCAGCGCGCCCGTGGGGAAATCCGGGGCGGGCACATAGTCCATCAGATCATGGCTGGTCAGGTCCGGGTTCTCGATCAGCGCGAGCGTCGCATCGACCACCTCGCCCAGATTATGCGGCGGGATATTCGTGGCCATCCCCACCGCGATCCCGCCCGCGCCATTGACAAGCATGTTGGGAAAGCGCGCGGGCAGCACTGTGGGCTCGCGGTCGCGGCCGTCGTAATTGTCCTGAAAATTGACCGTGTCCTTGTCGATATCGGCCAGAAGCGCGCTCGCGGCCTTATCCATGCGCACTTCGGTATAGCGCATCGCGGCCGGGTTATCGCCGTCCATCGAGCCGAAATTGCCCTGCCCGTCCAAAAGCGGCAGCGACATCGAGAAGGGCTGCGCCATGCGCACCAGCGCGTCATAGATCGCCGAGTCCCCATGCGGGTGATAGGTGCCCATCACATCGCCCACGGCGCGCGCGGATTTGCGATAGGGCTTGTCATGCGTGTTGCCCGCGGCATGCATTGCGTAAAGAATGCGCCGATGCACAGGTTTTAATCCGTCGCGCAGATCCGGGATCGCGCGGCTGACGATCACGCTCATCGCGTAATCGAGATAGGAGGCGCGCATCTCGGCGGTGATCGACACGGTCGGCCCCGAGGGGCTCGAGGGCGGTATTTCGTCCGTGTTTTCAGGGGGTTCGGGAGTATCGCTCACCAGATCCTCTTGCGCTGCTCGGGGGCTTTCACCCGTCTTTCGCGCACTCTATCAGAAGCACGATCCGGGGTGCAATGGCCCTCGCCCCCCAGCTTTGGCAGCCACCCCGAGACCCTGCTAACAAGATGTTTTCATTGAAAATTATTAATTCTGGGGCATCATTTACAGATCGACCGAAAAAGAGGTGCCATATGGAGAAATCGCCGACCGAACTCATGCTAAAGGGCTACGGGCTGACCACTGCAGAAATGATCTACCGGATGCCCGACCATAAGCATGTTCTCAACACGTTTGTCTGGCAGGATTACGACCTTGCGCCGGACTACCCGCGCCTGTTCGAGTTCATCGAATTCTGGCAGGACAGCATCGAGGGCCCCTTGCACAGCGTGCGCTTCACCCATCGCAAGAAGCTCTCTGCGGGCGAATGGCGGCATGTCACGGGCGAGTTCGACGTCGGCAGGTTCTCGAAACGCGATCTGCGCCTGCATTAGCGGGGCAGCCGCAGGCTGTAGAGCCACAGCGCCGCAATGCCGAAGGACGCGAGCGCATTCCAGCTCGCCATCGACAGGCCCAGCATCTCCCAGGCGACCTCGTCGCAGCGCACGACCGGCGCGGCCATGATCCGGTCGAGCGCTTCCTGCGGGCTGAGCCCCGAAAGATTGGCGCCCGCCGCGCAACTCGCAGGCCCCTCGAACCAGCCGCGCTCGACGCCCGTGTGATAGACGGCAATCCCGCCAGAGGTTGCCGCCCCTCCCGCGCCCAGCAGCGCGAAGGCGGGGCTCGGGATCAGCAGCGCGCCCACCCCCGCCAGCGCCACCAGATGCGGCCAGCGCTGCCAGATGCATAGCGGGCACGGGATCAGCCCGCCCAGATACTCGAAGGCCAGCGCGCCCAGCAGAAGGCCCAGCGAGCCCGCCAACGCCGCGATCTGAACCTGTCTGCGCGTCACAGATACCTCACCGTCAGAAAACCGCCCAGCAACAGCACCACGAATATCGTGAACATGAGCCCCAGGCGACGCTCGATGAAATCACGAATCGGTGGGCCGAATTTCCACAGAAGCGTTGCCACGATGAAGAACCGTAGCGCCCGCGCCACGATCGAGGCGAGGATGAACACCGGCAGCGACAGCGCCGTGGCGCCCGACAGGATCGTGATCACCTTGTAGGGGAAGGGCGTGACCCCCGCGATCAGCACGGCCCAGGCGCCCCATTCGTTGTAACGCGCTTGAAATTCAGCGAAATAATCCTCCTTGCCGTAGAATTCGAGCACGGGCCGGCCCACTGTCTCGAAGGCGCCATAGCCGATCCAGTAGCCGGCAAGCCCCCCCAGGACCGAGGCGACGGTCGCAACGCCCGCAACGACAAAGGCGCGCGAGGGGGCGGCGACGATCATCGCGATCATCAGCACATCGGGCGGGATGGGAAAGACCGAGCTTTCCAGAAAGGCCACGAAAGCCAATGCCCACAGGGCGTGCGGGTGCCGCGCGAGCGACAAGGTCCAGTCATAGAGCGAGCGGATCACGCGAGAACCTTCCTTCTGTCAATTCTGAAAAATGATTTCACCATGTGAAAAATGGCAACCGCCACCCCACGATACTTTTTCACCTGTCAAAAAATGATTTCAGCCCGTGAAAAACCCCTGTGCCGGTCACACGGCGGGAAGCTGCACCCCGATCACCCCGAGCCCCCAGCGCACCAGATCCGTGAGCAGCTGGTCGGAGGCCATGTTGAAGGCCTGCACGATCTCGAGCGTGTCGGTCGAGGCGCTGGGCGCGAGCGCGGTGAAGGTGCGGCGCGCGAGCACTTGCGCGTCGCTCTCGCGGATCATGCGGGCCACCACGCGCAGGCGGATGAGCGCGCTGCTCCCGTCCGCGTCGAGCTCGGCCTGAAAATCGGTGATCTCGGTGAGCAGCGCGACATCGCCCGTGGCACCGATCGGGCGGCGGCCGACATAGGTGAGCGCGCCAGTATCGTCGAAACCGCGCAGCATCAGCGTCTGCAACAGCGCGGGCGTATCCTCGGACCAGCGCGCGCCGGGCAGGTAGAGGGCCTGCACGGGGCTGGGGCGGATCATGATGCGGTCGGTGTCGAGTGCGCCCGAGGTCGTGGGCGGCTCGATGCTGAGCGCGCGGCCGAGCGTGCGGCCCGCCTGCGGCAGATCGGGCGCGCGCAGGTCATAGGCGTCGAGCACGGCTGTCGCCTCGCCGAAGGCCGAGAGCGCCGCGCAGCCCGGCAGCACAGTGACCCCGAGAAGGCCGGTCATCATGGATCTGCGGGTCATCAGGATCATCTGCGGAACTCCGGGGTCTGGCGGTTGAGCAGGAAGCGCGTGGGGTCACGCTCCAACTGCCGGGTCAGCCGGTCGAGATTGGTGACAAGCCCGCGCGCTTCGCGCGTGAGCAGGGCGAGGTTGGGCAGGCCCGAGGTGGTGAATTCGCGCACCGGGCCCGAGCTGTCGCGCACCAGCCGGCCGATATCGTCAAAGGCGCGCGCGGCCGAGTCGGCCGTGCGGCGCAGATCGGCCGTCACCGCGGGGATGTCTTCGGAGACCGCATCGACCGCATTGCCGAGCCGGGCCAGCACATCGCGCAGATCCGCGGTGATGGCGGCGATTTCCTCGTTCATCACCCGGTCGGCGCCGATGAAGGCGCGCTCGGCCGCCTCGATCGCGCCCTCGGAGGTGGCAAGCGCGCGGTTGATCGCGGCAAGCGTCGCATTGGCATTGGCGAAGGTCTCGGTCACCTGATCGAGCGTGCGCACCCCGCTGTCGCCCAAGGCGTCAAGCCGGCCCGAGAAGCCTTGCAGATCCTCGCCCACCACGTCGACCATGGTCCGGATATCGCCGGTGGCTGCGCGCACATCGGCGATGATCAGCGGCAGGTCGGTCTCGGCCACCGTGGCAACGGCGCGGGTGGCGATGGTGGCTTCCTGCACGAGGATGCGGGCGTCAGTGACAAGCTGCGTGCCCTCGCCCGTGACCAGCGCGCCGATGCTGGCGCTGGTCTGCTCGACCTCGGCCAGCGCGGATTCGGCGCGCTCCAGTAGCGGCTCGACCCGCGCAAGTGCGGGATCGAGCAGGGCAAGCCGGTCGGTCGCCGCGATCCCCATCGCCGACAGCTCTTCGACGAGCGTGCGCGCCTGGCCCGAGAACCCCTCGAACTCGTCGCGCAGCAGGGTCGTGGTGTCGCGGAATTCGGTCACCATGGCGGCAAGGTCGATGGCCACGAACGTGTCGATCGTCTCGAGCGTCTCGGTCCCGGCTTCGAGTGCGATGCGCCCTTGGGTTGCGACGAGCCCGGCCTCCTCGATGGCGAATTGCAGGGTCTCGATCGCGCTTTCGGCCTGCAGCAGGATCGGCGAGAGATTGTCGCCGAATTCGGTAAAGACCTCCATCGACTCGGAGATCGTGTCGGTGAAGGCCGCGAAAATGTCGAGCGCGCGCGTGATCTCGCCTGTCGATTGTTCCACATTGTCGAGGATCGCCACAACCCGTTGCTGGTTCTGCTCGCCCAGGATCTCGTTGACCTGTTCGAGCACGCGCAGGGTTTCATCGAGGATGCGTGGCGCGCCTTCGGTCAGCGACTGGATCGTCGAGCGGCCCGCCTCGAGTTCGGGAACATCGGTGCGGTCATTGATCAGCTCGCCCGATCCGGGCGAGAGGGCGACAAAGGCCACGCCGGTGATGCCGGAGCTGTCCACGGTCGCCACGCTGTCGGCGCGCACCGGCGTGTCGCGGTCGACCTCGAGGCGGACGAGCGCGGTGCCGTCCTGATCGGGCGAGAGGCGGATATCGACCACCTGCCCCACGGGCAGCCCTGCAAAGCGCACATCAGCCGAGCGCGACAGCCCCGAGACGGACTCGAACCGGACCTCGTAATAGGCGAACTGGCGGTCGAACTGCAGCTTGCCGAAGGCGAGGAAGAAGCCCATCACGCCCAGAAACCCCGCCACCGCGAAGAGCCCGATCAGAACGTAACGTCCCCGCGTTTCCATCGCTTACGCTGTCCTTTCCAATGTCGCCACGGCCGCGCGTGCCCGGGGGCCATGGAAATACTCGTGCACCCAGGGGTGATCGATTTCCAGCATATCCGACATCGTGCCCGTATACATCACACGTTTCTCGGCCAGCACTGCAATGCGGTCACATGTGGCGTGCAGGGTGTCAAGATCATGGGTGACAAGAAAGACTGTCAAACCAAGGGTTTCGGACAGCGCCTTGATCAGGGTGTCGAAATCGGAGGCACCGATCGGGTCCAGCCCGGCGGTGGGCTCGTCGAGGAACACGATCTCGGGATCGAGGGCGAGCGCGCGTGCGAGCCCCGCGCGCTTGCGCATGCCGCCCGAGAGTTCCGAGGGGTATTTGTCGCCCGCGATATAGGGCAGGCCCGCCATCGAGATCTTCAGATCCGCAAGCTCGCGGCGCAGGCCCGCATCGAGCCCCGACAGGGTTTTCAGCGGCACCTCGACATTCTCGCGCACGGTCAGGCTGGAAAACAGCGCGCCATCCTGAAACATCACGCCCATGCGCTGGTCGATCGCGCGGCGCTGGGCCT